>NZ_JBNCAN010000012.1:0-116694 GCF_049808615.1 Halomonas sp. GXIMD04776
ACTGGCGCGGAACTTGACGTTGGGCATGGCACTGTCTGGGTGAATGGCGATATTCGCTATATTGCCATGCAGTTCAGTAGGTTAGAAGCATTCCTGGGGGCCGGTCTCACGGATTCAGGGTAAACTTATTTAATATGAACTTATTTAATTTGTCCTTCTAGTTAAAACATGTCCGCGCCTGGCGGCCATCGATAACCGACAAGCAAGTAATTAACCTACACAAACCATTTATATAATTAAAATTTAATTAAAAATCTAACCCATCGAACACTGTCAAAAATTAGAAAAATAAACTTGGGTATCCATGGGTAGACGCTTACTATAGACATGTACTTAACAAAAGTACACCCTTTGAAACAATGCGCGGAACAAAGCCTTTTTCGGAACGCCGTCCGGCAAAGATTTAGAAACAAAATAGCAAACCGATCTATAGAAACATAAAGCTGTTATTTATTATGTATAATTTTTCTATCGGCGACGTTGATATCTTGGATTAAAACCTTGACATACTAATAAATTCGCTAGGCCAGACTGGTTTTGAATAGAACTTTACATGTCTGTTTTTGCCATATAAGCGAAAGGTAAGAAACCGCATGGGTCATTGCCCTGTGCAGTCTTATCAAAGCCATACTTCGGCGGGAGCACTAGTTAATGCATAAAAAATTAAAGAATGAATATTTTAATAATTCACGCGGAAAATGCTTTCACTCTTTTTTGCAGTTTGTATAAGCATTTATAAGGAAATAATGAGCATGCATCCACTTTTCAAAAAGATGTTCCGATTGCCGCGCACCTACAAACGTATTATTCAACTGCTCGTTGACGCTGTCTTGCTGACCATCAGTTTTGTGCTTGCGATGCTGCTCCGATTAGATAGTTGGAACCCTATTTATGAGCAGCGTACCTGGCTAATGTTGCTCGCCTTGATACCCTTGAGCCTGATCATTTTTATTCGCTTAGGCTTCTATCGCGCTGTTGTCCGTTACATGAGCCAAAAAGCACTGCATGCGATTCTCCTTGGTGTAGTGAGTTCAGCAATCGCAATGGCGGTCATCAGCTATTTGCTCAATCTACCGATACCCCGCTCCATACCCATTATTTATGCCATGCTGGCATTGCTGACCATTGGGGGCATTCGCGTCTTCCTGCGTTCGCTTTATCAGCGAAGCCTAATGCGCAATAAGATATGTGTTGCTATCTATGGTGCCGGCGCAGCGGGTTCTCAACTGGTTGCCTCCCTGCGCCATGGCCAGGAATACGTGCCAGTATGCTTCATTGACGACTGGCGCGGTATGCGTGGCACGCTCGTCGAAGGGCTCAAGGTCTATTCACCCAGTGAGCTACCGCGTCTTATCAAGCAATACGGAGTCAAGCGTGTACTACTGGCCATACCAAGCGCTTCACTTGGTCGGCGTAGAGAAATACTGAAAATGCTGGAGCCTATTGCTGTTCCAGTGCAGACCGTTCCCGGCATGGCGGATGTCATCGCAGGACGTGCACGCATCAATGAAATTCGCGATGTCACGGTAGAAGATTTGCTTGGGCGAGACCCGGTCCCCCCGAACCAGTCTTTGCTGGATGCCAATATCCGAGACAAGGTGGTAATGGTCACTGGTGCAGGAGGCTCTATCGGCTCGGAGCTATGCCGCCAGGTTCTTCAGCAATCTCCGCGACAACTCATTCTGTTCGAAATATGTGAGTACTCCCTCTACCAGATAGAAAAGGAGTTGCTGCAGTTTTCCAAGGCAGCAGGATTAGCGATACCGATCAAGACGCTTCTTGGTTCCGTACAAAAACGGCAACGCCTTGAAGGCGTAATGCGCGCTTTCAACGTGCAAACCATCTATCACGCAGCTGCCTACAAGCATGTGCCATTGGTCGAGCACAACGCCATAGAGGGTATTCGCAACAATGTATTCGGCACCTTGGAAACCGCAAGAGCAGCCATGGCTTGCAACGTGGAGACGTTCGTTCTGGTGTCCACGGATAAGGCCGTGCGCCCGACCAACGTAATGGGAACCACCAAGCGTCTTGCTGAACTTATATGTCAGGCATTCGCTCGGGAACAAAGTGCAACTCGCTTCTGCATGGTCCGCTTCGGTAATGTTCTAGGATCGTCCGGTTCTGTCGTACCCCTTTTCCGAAAGCAAATCAGGGAGGGCGGCCCGATTACCGTGACCCATCCCGATATCACCCGTTACTTTATGACCATTCCTGAAGCGGCTCAACTGGTGATTCAAGCGGGAGCCATGGGTCATGGTGGCGACGTCTTCGTCCTTAACATGGGGGAGCCGGTCAGGATCAGCGATCTGGCCATGCACATGGTGCGCCTCTCAGGCCTCGAAGTGATGAGCGCCGACTCGCCTGATGGTGATATAGAGATTGTCTACACAGGATTACGTCCAGGTGAAAAACTTTTCGAAGAGTTGTTGATCGGGGATGAGGTTATCGAAACCGCACATCCCAGGATCATGACCGCGAAAGAAGGTTACTGGAGATGGGCCAGGCTTGAAAAGTATCTCCAGCGGCTAGATGAAGCCGCTTACAGGGTCCGGCACGATGATATCCGCAAATTGCTACTCGAGGCGCCTGCGGCATACCACCCTCGAGATCAAATCGCTGACTTGGTATGGATCGAAGAAAGCGCCACCCCCTGTGTCGACTCAAAAGCTTCGGTTGTCGAAACCAGGAAAGAGGCCAGATCGAAAACCAGCTTGATCGATCTAGAGCCATCGATCTCCTCTCCTACCAACTGGACCATCGGTGCAAGACAACGCTAACTCTTTACTCAACAGACACTCTGGATAAAAGATGAAAGGCACAGTCAGCATGGACAAAATACGCTTGGGTATTATCGGACTTGGCTACGTCGGTCTACCACTAGCCGTTGAGTTCGGTAAAAAGCTTCCGACCATAGGCTTTGATATCAATGCACAACGTATTGCACAGCTGAGTGCCGGTATCGATCTGACTCGTGAGGTCGAACCGGAACTCCTGAGCGAAGCGAACCGGCTAGCGTTCACCAGTGACTTAGAGGCACTACGCGAGTGCAATGTTTATATCGTTACGGTCCCTACCCCCATCGACGAACAACATTGCCCCGACTTGACGCCTTTGTTGAAAGCAAGTGAGACACTTGGCAATGTCATCGCTCGAGGCGACATCGTCATTTACGAATCTACCGTGTACCCGGGCGCCACCGAAGAAGACTGCATACCAGTCATCGAACGGATATCAGGCTTAACCTACAATACCGACTTTTTTGCTGGCTATAGCCCTGAGCGCATAAACCCGGGTGACAAGGAGCACCGCGTCACCAATATTAGAAAGGTGACTTCAGGATCGACACCCGAGGTAGCAGCCTTTGTAGATAAGCTTTATTCGTCGGTCATCACTGCAGGTACTTTTCAGGCAAGCTCCATTCGTGTGGCCGAAGCCGCCAAGGTCATCGAAAACACCCAGCGTGACGTGAATATTGCGCTGATCAACGAGTTAGCGGTCATCTTCAATCGATTGAATATCGATACCGAAGAGGTACTTGAGGCAGCCGGAACAAAATGGAATTTCTTACCGTTTCGTCCGGGGCTGGTGGGAGGACACTGCATCGGTGTAGACCCTTACTACCTGACTCATAAGGCCCAGCAAGTCGGCTATCATCCCGAGGTAATTCTCTCGGGTCGTCGCATCAACGACGGAATGGGCGCCTATGTTGCAGGCCAGCTCATCAAGCAGATGATCAAGCAGCGGATTCATGTCCAGGGAGCGCGCGTATTGATACTGGGATTGACCTTCAAGGAAAACTGTCCAGACCTACGTAACACGAGGGTAGTCGATATCATCAAGGAGCTTGAAGACTATAATGTCGCAATGGACGTTTATGATCCATTGGCAAGCAAGGATGAAGCGGTTCATGAGTACGGTATTCGCCCCGTAGACGAACCCGGAGAGAGTAGCTACGACGCCATCATCTTGGCAGTTGGCCACCGTGAATTCTGCGCCCTGGGTGCTCGGCGTTTGCGTGCCTGGGGCAAGCCGACCCATGTTCTCTATGATTTGAAATACGCACTGCCTCGAGGGGAAGCCGATCTGCGTTTATAGTAAACATCAAATAACTTAGACGACATGCTACCAATTATATTTGACACCATTTTCACTTAGGGAGCTTATGGCAGGCTAATGAGGATGGTGTTTAGTATTGTTAATAACATATAGAGCCACTATTTAAATTTAAAAGAGCATCTTGAAATAAGCTTTCCATTAACAGAAAAATCCGGATCGCGCTATGCGCACCAATCCGGATTAAAATAACTATAAAGTAATAAGATATTATTTCTGTTAGAAAAGCGGCTCAGTACGTTCACTGATTAAAGGCCAGTTTGCGTCCTTTTCAGAAACAACTGTCACTGCAGTGGGCCATGAGATACCAAGTGCTTCATCACAATATCGCAAGCCATCTTCGGACTCAGGATGATATGATGCCGATACTAAGTAGCTAACCTCAGCATCATCGGTCAAAGTGATAAACGAGTGTGCAAATCCTGATGGAACATACAGCTGTCGATGGTTGCTATCCGTCAGCTCGAACATCTGATGTTGAAGGTATGTGGAAGAATCTTGTCTAAGATCGACAATCACATCAACTATAGCCCCTCTCAAACAGCGCACTAATTTAACTTCTGCATGGGGGCGCCGCTGATAGTGTAGCCCTCGCAAAGTACCGCGCTGTGCAGAAAAAGAAGTATTCTGCTGTTGAAAGTCGGAAATTAGACCATGTGTGGAAAATTCCTCTTGACACATCGTCCGTGCGAAGTATCCACGTTTATCACCACGAGGTTCAAACTCAATGAGCCAAGCATCGTTTAGACTGGTTTGATTAAACTTCATCGTTATCCCCTAACGTTTACTACTATAGTATTTCGCTTATTGGCACCCAAAAAGACGCTCTTGCTCGGCGTACAACTGATCGATTAATCGTCCATTTGGAACGATGACGTCGTCGAGCGTCAGTGGCGTATCTTTTTCGACTGGCCTTATCAGTTTGCAGCCAAGGGCTAGGCCGACGGGTAACAAGTTATCGTGACGGATCACCTCAATGTTCTCGGCAACACCATAGACTTCAAATCCCCCAAACTCCTGGATTTCTTCGCCTGCGGAAAGGGCTTTCTTGGCGACGGCAATCACGCCGACCGTCGGCCCTCCTGACGGCGTGAGAACCGGATCCTGAAAAAGTACGGCACGAGCGACCGATGTAGGCACCTCAAAATGACAAAGATGATAAGGGGTATAAAAACAGTAGTACGGTCCCTTCCCCAACTTGTAGAGTTCAAGGTAATGCTGCTGCCGAGGGTGTTCTAGCGTACCCAGTACGAAAACTCCCGGTCCAGGACGGGCGCCAACGACATAATCCACCAGTCCTGGGCCCGCTGAATTCAGATAGGGTTCGAAGGCGGATACGGTTTGTTCGATAGGTACCTGGGCCGCCGAAGGGTCGCCACCCGAAAAGTCAGGCCCCAGCATTCCTCTGCGTGCTACTTTCATTCCTGTTCCGTTGGCTACTATAGCTTGCTCGAATGAGATCTTCGTTCCATCAGCAAAGGATGCCACCATGGCAGGTTTCTGCCCCCAGCGCTTCGCAAAGCTTTCTTGGGTAGCGGGATTTCGATAAGGGTCATGCAACCCCTTTATATTGCCGCAAAGCACCGGAGTTACTCCCAGCCCTTTGACGAATCGATAGAGATTCATCTGAACACCTGGCTGGTCGCCATCTGAAAAGCTATAGATTACGCCCGCTTGATCAGCTTTTACCTTCAGTATCGGACCAATAGTGCCATCGAGCTCGGCATTCATTTGGATGACATGCTTACCACTTTCAATCGCAGCAAGAACAGCATGAGCAGCAAATTCTACGGAACCAGTTACCTCAATCACCGCATCAAGCCCACCAGCGGTGGCCAGCGCAATGGCATCTTCAGTGACGGCGGGACGTCCGACTGCAATTGCAGCTTCCAGTTCTTTGCGTGTGTCACAACGAACTGGTCGGACATCAACTTGATCGTAGACTCCAATGGCAGAATCCACGTTTCGATTGGCAACAGCACATAAGCGCATTCCTGGCGTCGCTGTCATAATCTGTAAGCCGATGCCGCTACCTTGGAATCCGGCTCCTATAAGGCCTACACGGATAGGATCTTGTTCGGCTTCTCGCCTGGCTAGCGCATTATCCACGATGATCATCAGCATCTCGCGAGTCGATCCGTGATGAACGGATGAGGGTTGACGTCATGCTGTCACCCCTTTCTCGCGGCCTCCCCTGAGTTGGTGCGTAATAGTTAGTTGTCTAGATTTGGATGAAGGTGGCCTTGTGACGGTGACTCGGACCCTTCCTGACACTCAGTCCTTCCAAACCTTCCAAGGCGGGTTATCTAACCATGTGGCTTCCAGCACCATCTTGTCTCGCAATGAATCCATGCTCTGCCAATAACCCTGATGATGAAAGTAGCCCAGTTTGTTGAGTTCGATCATCCTCTCCATGGGTTCATTTTCCCAAGTGGTCTGATCGTTATCGATCAGATCCAGAACTTCTGGCTCGCAAACAAAGAAACCGCCATTGATCAAGCCCCCATCTACAGCTCCCTTTTCCCGGAAAGCCATGACCCGATTCTCATCTTCGCTCAATCGTAACGCACCATATCGTCCTGGCTGAGTCACGGCCGTAAGAGTACACCAGTTATTCGATGCTTTATGTGCAGCAACTAGCGCATTGATATCGACATTGCTGACCCCGTCACCGTATGTCAGACAGAAGGGCCCGTCTGACAACAATGATGTAGCTTTCTTGATACGACCTCCAGTTAACGCATCGGCCCCGGTGTCAAGAACCGTCACGGTCCAATCCTCGTTGACACCTTGGAGCCAATCAATTTTTCCGCTCTTGAGGTCAATGGTATAGTCCGTTTGCTTTCCTCGGTAATTAAGGAAGTAATCACGTATATAATCGACTCTATATCCGCCTAAAACGACAAAATCCTTAAATCCATAATGGGAATACAATTTCATAATATGCCACAGGATTGGACGCCCGCCCACTTCTACCATGGGTTTCGGGCGAATCGCTGTTTCTTCACTTAGACGAGTGCCGTAACCACCCGCTAGAATCGCTACCTTCATGTTCCCACCTCTATCATTATTAGTAATAACTATATACTACGCATCTTTAAACGTTTAACTTTTTACAGCTATTAATATGTTACATTCGACCACTTCAGAGCCTCTGACAGATGGCCGGAATCAATATGTGCTTGAAGTACATGCAAGCGCATTAATGGGGAAGTACGGAACTCAGAGTCTGAGAATTTCATCCGTTTCAGTCCCTCAATTAAACCCTTGATCGAATCTGACAATGTCATTTGAGGCTGATATTCCGGTGCCAATTTTGCGAAGAGACTGAAATCAACCTGATAGGAGCGACTATCAACTGCGGCATCAGTATTGATACTGACCGTTGTGCCTGGAATCGCTTCGGCAACGGCCGCCGCCAAGTCGCGAACCTGATGATTGCGCTGATTAGATCCCGTATTGATATTGAGTATTCTTCCTCCATCGTCGGCCCTGCGCTGTACTGCCCAGTCAATTGCACGGGCCATGTCAGCAACGTCGATCAAAGGTCTCCAAGGAGATCCATCGCTAAGCACCGTTATCGTTCCCTGACTCAATGCACAAGCGACGAAATCATTAAGGACCAAATCCAAACGCAAACGATCTGACATGCCACAAGCCGTTGCAAAACGCAGATTGGTGATGACCATGTCGCCATTGATACCCGATACAGCATCCTCAACACCTATCTTGGACTTTGCATAATCAGTCATCGGCGCAACCTGATCCATTTCTCTGCGCGGCGCACCGCTCGCGACTCCGTAGACACTACAACTGGATGCGAATACAAAGTTTTTTACTCCAGCCTTAGCTGCCTGTCTGGCAATAGAAACAGTTGCATCCTGATTAATTTCTTTTGTAACAGCAGCGAATCGACTCCCCATCGGATCATTAGACACGGCAGCAAGCTGTATCACAGCAGTGTATCCCTCAAGCATGTCTGCTGGCATCTCGCGAATATCACCAAAAAATTGTTTTTCAAGATGACGCTCAGGTAAATAGTGCACGCCAGTGAGGCAATGCGCGAAATAGGCATTGTCATATCCATGAAGAATTGCTTCAGGATGCTGACGTGCAAGCTCACGAACCACCGCAGGTCCGATATAACCCATATTGCCAATGATAAGTATCTTCATGAGAGATCCCTTTCTGGTAAATTTGTACTTTGAACAACTGAAAAATTTAATTTTTTAGTTTTTATATAAATATCTATTTGCGTGAACATGATCATTCATTAGCTCTTATTTAAAACATAGTTATTCAGAATTAGAGTTGGCACTAAAAATCTTTTTTGACGCTAAGGAATTCTCATTCAACCAACCCACCTTTCTCATCTCTTCAAAAATATGTTTAATTAGCATGTTTGCACCGACGCGACTTAGATGGTTGCTATCATAATAAAGAAGCTCACCACCCATTTGTGTAATACAACGACCGGGTAAACGAGTATCGCAAAATAGAGATTCAGGTTTTATTTTTATCAGGTTCTTATGATTTTCGACCAAATCAAGCTGACGATATGCTGATTCAGTACGTTTTTTAAAAACCTCATAGCTGGTTGAAAGCGGCTCCTTTCGTTCAATACCATACATCTTCTCTTTAGCTAGTAGAGACGGAGTATCCCAGCCGACTTCGGGTACCGGATAGATCAAAACTACTTTTATATCGTTCTCGACGAGGGTCTTAACCGTTTCCTGTATTAGCTTGCCAACGGAATCTACTCTATCATCCATGTCTTTTGGTTTACTGCTACCCAACATATTAGCGGGAACAGCATAGATTTTAGGACTTTCCTCTGCCTCGACTCCCCCTTCCTGATTATCAAAAGACTTGCCTTCGAGCTGCAATGGATAGCGACCTAGCATGAACACCATCTTGATATGATCGTTTTGAATAATCGAATTCAGTACGTCTTTATTAAACCTTCCACAGGCAGGTCGATCACTACGGGTATAACCTGCAATGGGCAAACAATTTGTATAAACGAATTGCTTGACCCCCATATTCAGATTTTCTACTTTTTTAGCAACTGGTCCTACCAGTGGGGTGGCTTGACTATCTCCCCAAACAGCTACTTTCTCCGAAAATTCTTCATTATATTCGCAGCTATTTTCGATGGAAATTACATTGCTCGGCGTTGATTGACACCCCTCTGACTGTAAATGTCGATCATTTCGTACATCAGCAATTTTGGCAACTTGTTCATCTAAGCGTTCAGGTATGCCTTTTGAGTAAATGTCATATGCCCCAAAGCTAAGTATGACAATGGACATTACGAACGCTCCAGAAAAGATCTGGGCGCGAGTAAATTTCTGTTTGGAACGAAATGGCTGTTCCACAAACCGCCAAGAGAAGTAGGCTAAGATCAAAGAAAGCAGGCTTAACAATAGAAAGTCGGTATCGGATAAACTATCAAAGCTTCTTTCCCTGGCAAATACGAAAACAGGTTGATGCCATAAATAAGCGCTATAGCTGATTAAACCTATACCAACAACAGGTTTAAGACCGAGTAGCTTTCCTGCAGCATTATCCATTCTTGCAAACAATATTACTAACGAAGCACCGAGTACAGGAAATATTGCCCAGAGACTCGGAAAGGGGGTGTCTTCATCGAAAGCAATGATCGAGTAAAGGATTAATCCTAGCCCAGTAAAAGCTCCAATATTGTGAACCAGCTTAGAAGCTTTCAATTCTCTTTTATAAAATAAGATCGCTATGATAGCTCCTGCCATCAATTCCCAGACACGCGACGGGAGCAAATAAAAATTGTAAGACTGATAACGCATGGAGGCCCATTCTGCTAAGGCCAGACTCACAACGAATGCAAAGAAAACGAGAAATAGAAGATAACGCTTTTTAAGGACTCCAAGTACTAACATGACCAAGGGAAAAAACAGATAAAACTGCTCTTCTACAGCCAAACTCCATGTATGCAGGAAAGGCTGCATTTCAGCCGCCCCTGCGAAATACCCCATACCCATGGCAAAATAAAAATTGGAAACAAATAAATTGACAGCAATTAAACTCTTGCTAAGCTCCTCAAACTCTTTTGGCAGCATCCATATCCAGGCCAAGACTATGGATATCAAACTTATAAAGAAAAGCGCAGGAAGTATTCTTCTCGCACGCCTTTCGTAAAATCTAATAATAGAAAATTTATCTTGCCGAATCTCATTGTAGATAATATTCGTGATTAGATAACCACTAACTACAAAGAAAATATCGACACCAACATAGCCGCCACTAACGAACTCAAAGCCAGCATGAAATAAAATAACTGGGATGACAGCTACTGCACGCAAGCCATCCACTTCTGGACGATACTTGATACCCATAAACTCCCCCTTTTACTTGGCGATCTCCATGACCAAGTGCACAACCTGCACTATCAGGCAGGTACCTCTTTTGAGAGCGATTCACGACTTCCTTCCGTGATCTAATAGCGTCTCAAGAGCAAAGAGTTTCCAGCGAACTAAAACTTTGACGTCGCAATTTATTCGTTCACTAAAAACTATAAGCGGCACCCATTAGTCAGTTGAGCGCCTTTGGCCTTATAATTACTGTTTTGTTGACAACAAAATATTTAGCGCCTGAATGTTCATAAAAGCGACTATTAGTGAAGGCCGTTACTATGCAAAGCAGAATTTTTACTTGGCGAATAATTCAAGCCAACTACAGTATCCGAGACTGTAGAATCAGTTTCAAAGGAGTGTATTTTGATCTTTAGACTAGAAATGGGAGCATCAGCAGACTCCTCTTCTGGGAAGAAAAAGACACTCTCTATCATTCCCTGTAATACAACTTTAGCTTTATGGAAATGCTTTTTTCGCAAAAGCTTGAATAGCAGGCGTAAGACTCCATATATTTCAGAAATAAGCTGCCTGTAATGTAGGCTATATTTACGTGTAATAAATATTTTATTTCGCATAAAATATTTATGATATTTCATACGGCCTGGGTTATTCTCGGAAAGAATATTGATCGGCCCATTCTCCTGTCGCAGATGTAGAACTTTGCTCTCTCCTATAAGGAAACCAGGATTATCTCGAGTAACTCTCAGCGTATACTCCGAATCTTCACCCCAGATAAACATTGAGGCTATAGGTAGACCGTATTTGGTCAAAGTTGAGCGTGGCAGGAGGATTGAAACGAAGGTAGCACGCCAGACAGGAACCATGCCGTGCTCGATCATCTCTGGCCACGACAAATAACCAATTTCGTTTTCTTGTAAACTTAAACCGGGAGTATTAGTTACAAGCCCACTTTCCGTATAAGCGGAGGAAAGAAGATACGCTCGATTAATATTTTTTCGTTGTAACTTTTCATCTGCTTTCAGTAAACACGATAGTGTATCTGGATTTGGAATGACATCATCGTCCATCACCCAAATGAAATCAGCGCCATTCTGATACGCGAGACGAAATCCAGCATTGAATCCACCCGAAGCCCCAATGTTGCTAGACAACACATATACCTTAAGATTAGGGTAAGCGCTTTCAAGTAACTGCTGCTCAGTGCCATCCGTACTGGCATTGTCAATTACAATTACACCATCGCATTGGCGTGTTTGTGAATAAACGGCCTCCATGCAGCGTTTTAATAGATCTTTGCGGTTATAAGTCAGAATTACAGCGAAAATTTTTTGCATTATACGTTCCCTTACTGGCCAGAAGTGTCGGCGTTCCGATTATAATATCCATCTTTTTTTATATTGGTTAAAATTGATTAGACGTAAAATCGCGAGGTTAGCTAAAAGTTAATTTAATATCAAACCAATAGATAGGCAGAGGGCATTACGATCGTTGCTATTAAAACAAATAACTACGCTAACAAAGCTACAATCACGTAATCGACTATAACTCTAACTTTCTTCTTTATTATTAACTGTTTTTTACTAAATTATTTTTAATAATCGCAACTCTAGAAATTCTTACCTTATTTAACACCCTTCTCTTTCCAATTCCTTATATACTGAAACAAGGTCGGATGGGACCACAAGAAAGACTCTTTCTCTTTTTCCTTGACTACTAGATTGTCAGATGCCGCATCATACAGCGACTTTACAATTAACGGCATGGCTATTCCAATTTGGTGTAGTGGATATGTTTTGAAAGTATCTTCTTTAGTAATTCTTGTTCTTTCCTGGTAAAGCACTCCACCAGTATCGATACCCGGGTCTATCAAGTGCACAGTAACGCCAAAATTTTCTATATCGTCGTTTGCTAGAGCCCAATACCCACCGTGCGAACCGCGGTATTTTGGTGTAATTCCAACATGAGTATTAATGATTGGACATTTTATACCATCTATTATAGAAGCCGATAGTATGCCAGTACCATTGACCAAAACTACATCTGGCCCGACTTCAGCAACATAGTTGATTATTTTTTCATCTTTAACACTAGATATGACCCTATAATTCTCAATCTCAGGAACTGCATCATCCAAATCATATTGCGCTATCACGTCGTTAGATCTTTTCTTACTTTTTTTATTCAAATAAAATGTTTCAAAAACCTTGAACAAGAGCTGCCCGAAAACAGTATTAAAACCGAGCCGCTTGCTTCGATTCTTGATGATTTTAAATTTTTTACGCGCCTTATTAATTAAGCCGGAAGGCCTTTCATAAATAACAAGTTCGATATCGACGTCTTTTTTAATAGCATTAAAAATATAAAAAGATGATGTAGCAAAAGAACATAACATTACGACCTTAGGACGCCTGTCTTTCATGCAAATAATCCTTGCCAGTCTCAAATAACTCTTGCATATTTAATGAACGCATGCCGTAGCTAGATTTTAACTCACTGTAATACAGTAAAACTGATTCTAAGAAATCTATATTCTTATCAAGGTTTACGCCAAAATTATGTGGATGAAACCAAAGGTGAAAAATTTCGCCATTTAAAGCCGCGTGTTTCATGCTCTTCTTTATTCTTTTCAGTCTTAAAGACTCCAAAAACCACAATTTCCTGTTTACTGGCCTAAGAAATCTGCTAGCGCTAATATTAATTGGAAGCTTACTTGCTTCTTCATGAGATATCTTATATGTATTGTGTCCTGATAAGTTAAAATACGAGTCCAACAGCCTTGCAGCACGTCTGGACCTCTTTTTTGACTCTTGATTATTATTCGCTTTGTAAATCCAACTCTCCTCAGTGCCTCGGTAAGAGGTTATACCCAACTTTGGCAGCAACTCTAAATAATCTTCGTTGGATTGGTTCCTGGGAAAAACTAGACTTTTTATAGTAAAGTTATGATGCTTGGCTATTTTTACAGCAGAGGCTATATCTTCTTCAAACTCCTCTGGAGACTGACCATTTTCAAGGCAATAATAATGAGAGTATGTGTGAGTTGCTATTTCCTGACCTTCACAAGCAGCAATACGATGGATAAGATCTGGAGCAAAATGAATAGCACCTTCTAAGTTTGAACTTTCTTCTAAGTAGCTGTAAGGAGATAATTTTTTGTCGAGGTACGAAGGTTTATTCACAGGGCTAAATTGTAGTGCATCATTCTTATCTTTCGCGAATAATAGCCCAACTGTTGCCCATGTTGCATGCACATCGTACTTTTCAAGTAAATCTAATATTTTTGGAATAGCCTCCCATACGCCCAAAATATTTTCACGATATTCTTCAATTTCTCTCTTATCTCTTACTCCCCAGTAAAGCTCGAAATCCAGAGAAATTAAAAAATTTCCTCTTCTCGAATCCACTGTAACCTCCTATTTTAAATTAAACTTGATTAGCCATCTTTTTGAACAAATTGTTATTGGTTGCCAATTCTTCGTAACTACCATGATCTATCACTTTCCCATTTTCCATCAAAAATATTTTGTCACACTGTTTTACCGTAGACAGACGGTGAGCAATTATAATTATAGTTTTGTTTCCTACAAAATCATATATGGCATCCATTATTAATTTTTCAGATATATTATCAAGCGCACTCGTTGCCTCATCGAAAACTAAAACGTTGGCATCATGGTAAAGAGCTCGGGCGATACCTATGCGTTGCTTCTGCCCTCCTGACAACTGAACTCCACGCTCGCCTACACGTGTGTTCAAACCATCTGGGAGTTGATTAATCAACTCCTCTAGGTGGGCAAGTTTCACTGCTTTATTCAGCTTCTCGACACTGATCTTCTTTTCTTCAATTCCAAAAGCAATATTTTCTTTAATACTGTTATCTGATAAAAAAATAGTTTGTGGTACGAAACCTAAAGAGTTTTGCCATGCTCTAATACTATTACTTCCACTCTCTCCTGGTATTAAGGAGTGGCCATCTATAAGCAGTTCTCCATCCGATGGAGAGATGAGTCCCAGCAAAATGTCGATAGCGGTAGACTTGCCCGAGCCCGAGGACCCAACTATACCTATCGTCTTTTTTACCGGAATTGTCATATTAATATTATCAAGAGCAGGCTCTACTTTGCCTGGATATGTAAATGAGACGTTTTTGATTTGAATTTTTTCTTTTGGTGAAAAATAATCCAGTTCAGTTTCAAGCTGTAGCTTCTTATTCTCTATTTCAACAGTCCTTTTATAACTTTCCTGTAAGTCTGTTCGGATGGCTTCAAAAGCTGCCATATTTCCTCTTACGTATGAAAAAGAGCTATATATCTGTTGAAATGAAGGAAGCATTTTAAAACCCGCTAACGCATAGACTGCTAACACTGGCAGAATTTCACCCAAATCGCCCTCATATAGCTTTAGTAAATAAAGGATTAAAAGCATTACACTACCAAAGGCAACCAGCTCCATGGCATAGCGGGGAACCTGTGATAAAGCCTGGTTAACACCCTGACTTCGCGCAAACTTCTTGCTGGCCTGAGAAAACCTCTCTAAAAATATATTTTGTCTTCCTAAGAGCAATATATCCTTTATACCACCGAATCCTTCACCCATTAATTTAAATCTTTTTTCTTGCATCTCTGATATGGTTTTCCCATTGCGCATCAATCTTATTCTCACCAGGCGGTAAAGTAAAAAGTACGCGAAGGCAAATATTGCAGCACCAGCCATGGCGACAATGGGATTATAAATAAAAATAGCCAGCATCATGAGTCCTGTTAAAACAACCTTGGCGCTCATTTGAAGTAACGGTTGGATAATCCTATCTGTTACACGAGAAGTCTCCTGTGCAATTTGCTTTGTTAAAGTTGCACTAGATCCAGATGAATGAAATAACCAAGTTTGGAACAAATAATGTTGAAAGAGGCGTTCTCCTATTTGAGCCCCTACTTGCTGTGCATATATAAATAAATTCCACATTGTAAATATTGAGAAAAGATTGCCCACGAGTAAAACAAATAATACTAATACACCTAGCCAGAAAAGAAAATTCTCGTGGGATTGAAATCCGGTTGCATTATAAATATTTTCCCAGGTTCCGCCCCCTTCAAGTAAGGAAGTATCTGCCACAACAGCCATGAAGGGTCCGATGGAAATGACCCCAGCGATTTCGCCAATTGACATGATAATAACTAGTATCTGTAAGCGGAATAGCTTTTTCCGCTGCTCAGGGGTGAGTAGGCTATAAAGTTCTTTTACTGTTTTAAACATAAGGATTAGCCTCTTGGCTCCTTAGCCTCTTAGTATCAAATAAATTAATTTTTAATAAAGCACATATAAAAAATATATCTTATCTAGTTATTAGCTGCATTATCAATAGCCAATGTCCAAGCTAACTTCCGTCAACAACTTTCCCTTTGTTTTTAATTCGACAACATTATCAAAAAAAATTCTTAAGGCTCTTTCCAAATAATAAGGCGTTGTGCCAGAAACGTGTGGTGTTAGTAACACATCGCTTCTATTCCATAGTTTAGAACTCATTGGAAGAGGCTGCTCTTTAAAAACATCTAAAGCTGCGCCCCGCAGTTTTTTATTATCTAAGGCGTTGACAAGCGATTGCTCGCAGACAATGCCACCTCGTGACAAGTCAATCAATACACATCCAGGTTTGATGTTATCTAAGAAGTATTTATCTACCAACCCAACGGTGCTGTTTGTTAGCGGTAGGCACACTACAAGATAATCTGCATCTGCTAACAACTCCTTTATTTTCTCAGGGGGCACTACTAAATCTATACCTGGAATCCTTCTTGGGCGACGCTGCATGCCAACTATACGCATATCGAACGCACTTGCCTTCTTTGCAATTGCCTGTCCTACATGCCCCAAACCTAAAATAACGACTGTTCTTCCAGTTAGTTCTTCAAGCCATTCGCGTTGCCACACTTTATTTTGGCTCTGTTCATGAAAGCGCCCGAACTGCTTTGCAAAATAAAGCATGGCTCCCAAAGCATATTCACTCATAGGGACACTGTTAACCCCACTACTTTTTGTAAGCAGGACATGCTTTTTTTTGAAGTCCATCTCCCAAATCTTTTCCACTCCGGCAGAAAGAAAATGTATCCATTTATAGTCTTTTATTTTAGCTAAAGCTTGTGGCAGCCATTCCAGAGTAGGAGTAATAATGATATCTAGCTTTATGTCATTGATTATATCTTCGGGACTGCCAGCAAAATAAATGACTGCCTCTTTAAAGTTTTTATCAAAATAATCTTTTACCTGGTCTCGTTGTTTTTCCAGCACTTCCGGTTTCTGGATAAATAAAATAGCAATGTTATTGGAAAAATCAATCATGGCCCCATTTACCTCTTGCTATTTCAAATACCTTTTTCTCCAGCAGTGCTCTATTGGACTCAAGGAAGTAATCATCTTTACTGTGCAAAACCCGCTCTGCGTCATTAATCTTATCTAGCTCTTCAGCGAGGTTCAGTGTTTTGACTAATTCATCCACGTTTTCAGCGCTGCCATGGAATGCCCGTGAGAGAATTACCCAGCTGGATCCTAGTCGAACATGCTCGCTCAGCACCCACTCTGCGGGTAACTCTCCAGAGCCTAAGCGGGCAATACCTCCGAATCCAAATTTTATATTTTTATCTATCAGCAACTTAGTGCTTAGTTCAAAAGTTCTTGCCGCGAGAGGTTCAAAAAGATAACTTAGTCCCATATCGAGAGATAGGTCATTTAATCCAAAATACACTTCGTCTCGAGGACAAAGGTATCCAACGTAGGTGGACAGCCTACTTACCGCTTGTATCGTCTCTGCAAGAAGGGTTGCAGGTACTCGACCATCAATTAATTCCAAAAAAAAGCAAACTTCTTCAGGTCGCCGAAACATGGGGAGCATTAACCGCTGTGCTCCATTAGCTATTGCACTATCTATCTCATATACAGTGTTCGCGTGTATTGGATTTATTCTTACCATTAATTCTGCTTCTTGTAGAACGCTCGCTATTCCAGCTACATCATCAAGCGTGTGAGTAGCAGTGTGTGCGGAAAGATGCTTTTGCCGCTCATACTTACCTAGCGTTTCCATATCCACAAAAATGCGCTCTACGCCACAGGCTTCTGCATATTGTGCAATAGCAGGACTCGCGGTAATTAACATCTTACCTAAATTGCGTCTCATCAATCCCCCCCTATATTACTCTTGCTACTCTGAGTCTTCACTCTTTCTCGATATGCGCGCCAGTTTTCCGACTCCCCCCCATATATACCAGAGCCTTTGGCTACCACAATTATTGTCTTGAATATGATAACAATGTCATAAAAGATGTTATAATTTTTTGCATACTCGGCATCCGCCTTTAATTGATCCAACCATCCTAGACTGCGTCGCCCTCGCACTTGGGCAAGCCCGGTTAATCCCGGAAGCACATGAAAACGACTCTTAAATTCGGGCGGCACTACCTCTAATTGTTCGGGAATTATTGGTCTTGGGCCGACAATACTCATGTCACCACGCACAATATTCCAAAGTTGAGGTAACTCATCTAAACTAGTACTTCTCAGAAAACGTCCTGACCTGGTGATTCTAGGATCTTCTCCGTTGGCGATAACTTTCTCGTTGTTTTGATCGATATCGCTCGATGGACGATCTATCATCGTTCTTAATTTAAGCACTTTAAAAGGTTTACAATCCTTTCCAATTCTATGCTGCTTGAAGATTACAGGCCCCGGAGTATCCAGCCGTATCCAGAGGGCGGCTAATAGAATAAAAGGGAAGAAGAAAAATAATGCGACGCTGCTCAATACAATATCAAATAGGCGCTTTACTTGAGCTTTCATTAACTTTCATCGCCTCCATGATCAAGCCATTTATTTTTCGTACATCGTATTTCTCTTCTGCGATTCTGCGTGAAGCATCAGCCATTGTGACTATTTGCTCTGGTGATTCTAAAAACTTTCGCATCGCCGTTGCTAGTGGTGCTACCTCTTTTGGCGGTACCAGAAAACCATTGAGGCCTTCTACCACTGTTTCACGACAACCGGGCGCATCACTGGTAATGATGGGTCTACCGATACTCATTGCTTCTAGTACAGAGCGCGGGGTTCCTTCTCTATAAGATGGCAAGACAAATATCGTGCATTTAGCTAGCCAAGGGCGAACATCCTTTACTCCATCAATAAACTCCACCGCTGATTTGGTTTTCCATTGCTGCAGCTGCTCAAGCTTTACTGAGTGAGGCAGGCAGGGGTCATGGGGACCGACTGCAATAAAACGGGCTTCTGGATAATCTTTTTGTAGTTCCGTCGCAGCATCAACAAATTCTGCAATCCCCTTTTCCGTAAGCATTCTTCCAACGAAAAGAAAAACTGGTGAACCCTCTGGAAGCGGCAGTCGTGCAAATTGATTGGTGTCTACCCCCGAGCCATTAACCCTTACGATCTTTTCTTTGTTACGAACGATGCCAAATCTGATGAAATCGTTTTCATCATCCGGATTTTGAAAAAAAACACGATTGCTGCACGATACGCCCAAACGATAGAGTTTCGTTACCATTAGTCTGATGATTCTTGTCCGCAATGAGTCCGTAGTGAAGATATGGCCCAGTCCTGTCACCATAGAATAAACTCGTGGAACGTTTGCTATTCGAGCAGCGATCGAGCCATATATAACCGGCTTGATAGTATAACTAAAGACCGCTTCAGGCTTATTTCTTCTCATGATGTGTATGAGTTTTAGCACGGCATGCAAATCGCTTAAGGGGTTTATACCTGTACGCCCCATATCAAAAGGAAAAATGGTTATTCCT
Organism: Halomonas sp. GXIMD04776; assembly: GCF_049808615.1. Taxonomy (NCBI): domain Bacteria; kingdom Pseudomonadati; phylum Pseudomonadota; class Gammaproteobacteria; order Oceanospirillales; family Halomonadaceae; genus Halomonas; species Halomonas sp. GXIMD04776. The sequence continues at coordinate 19,265 of NZ_JBNCAN010000012.1, forward strand.
AGCTTTTCTACTTCTGGAAGATAGTCTCTGGTTGGGACCGCTGCTCCTACTTCAAGTCCCTGATCCAGCATTTCGTTTATCAAATTGCCGCGATTAGCAATTAGTGAACGAGCATTTCCCGCCACGAAGAGCACATCCAAACTTATCTCCTTAACTTTAACTTTATGGTATCGAATGAGGCTGCTGCCAGTATTAAGAATAAAGCCGTGAATTTAGTTTTATGACGTATTCCGGTGCCTATATTGGATACGCCGATTGAAAATATAATTATGAGACTTGCTAAAATTAGCAGCAGTGCCAAACATTCCTGTTTATTGCGTATATTGTCCCAACCCTTAAATATTCGCCATGTTAAAAAGAAAAGAAGAAAAGAAGAAATCAAACCTATGATATGCCGAGGGCTTTTAATATCCCAAGGAAACGGTGCGTATAGAAAATAAGCAACCTTTGCTGGTATTATCCATGGTTGGGTTATAGGATTACCAGTGGCTATTACTGCGGGATACGCCGATCCACCTTCTGATACACCTACAAAACGTGACTCGATTTGCTCTGTGAGTGCCTCACTTTCTTCTGTTCCGACCGATATTCCTTTGCCGAGCTTAATCCCTCCTCCAGCTACTGCCAATCCCGCTGACAATACAAGAATCGATGCCGAAAGTACAAGCTTACTGAAATATCTTTTAGTGACCCTATTACCACCTAATACCTGTGGGATTGACTTTATCAACATATATATAGAATAGGCACCCACTCCCAATATTGCACCCACCCAACCGGGATGAACCATAGTTGCAAGTGCAAAGAAAAAAAGGCTTATATAAACACCCCAGACAGATTCTTCGCGCAACCAAACCACTAGAAAATACAAGCCAATCATGAAAAGCAGAATTGAAGGTTCTTCCCGCATTGCAGTGGCTGAGTTTATTGCAGAGAACGGGTAAATAGCAATAATAAACACTGCCCACTGCGCAGCTCTTGCACCCCACATTTTGTAGACGATAGCACCGGTTAAACATACGACTAGAACACCGGCTATAAGATTGAGTGCCGGTAGCAGCATCTCATGATATCCAAATATCTTGTATAGAAGTGCTCCTACCACTGAGTAGTTATAAGAATGGGATGTGCTAAGCTCGCTTAAAATATTTTCAAAACTTAGGCCGGACCACATTCTTGCTCGTTGTACGAACGACCCAGCATCTTCGGCACCAGGTAACGGATAAATATTATAGTAGTCGATCAGTAGTAAAAAACATCGAAAAACAAAAGCCACCATCAATAATACAGATAACTTTTCGTATTTAATACTGAAAACAAATACAATACCTAACGCTATCAGATAAAGAAAGGTTAAAAAAAGCGTTGTCGTCACATAACACCCCTGAAAGTAAATAGCCGAAAGGCCTTATTTGTCATACAGCGCGAGAACTGTCTTCAAACCAAGCTTTTACTCTCGATACCCAGCTATAATCTGCAAAAGAAGATACTGCATTATTTGAAAAAAATTCGAGCCTAGACTCTTCATTAATAAAGTCTACAATTAGCTTTCTTGCTTCTTCGGAGTTATAGAAATCAACCGTAATGCCAACATTATATTGCTCGGTTTCATCCGAATAGCCCGGCATATCTCTTTGAGCGATAATTGATCTACCGTTTATCATATAATCGTATAGCTTCAAAGGGCTTCCTGGGCTAACACGATTATCCGCCACGGGAAGCAAACATGCATCCGCGCATTTTATTATTTCGGCACATCCAATGTCATCCAATGGACTAACATTTATTACTCTTCCATCGGGATCCATATCTTTTGTAACTTTCCCCCCGGCACATAATACTTTTATATTATCCCCATATTTATCAAATTCTTTTTGCAAATCAACCAGCAAGTCTATACCACGCCATTTGGTTGTTGAGCCTACAAAAACCAGATACTTGAAGCTTGTATCCAGTTGATATTTTTCCATGGCTGTTTCTTTGTCGATCGACACCACTGCGTCCGGACTGCCCCCATTATATGAGACAATATCGTTTTCACTCCCCCAGCCTTCTTCGATAAAATGCTCTTTAAGCATAGGATTATTGTAGATTCTAATATCCGCAATTTTATTTACTATAAACGAGTACAGGAGAATTAGCTTTAAATAAGCTTTAACAAGCTTTGGTTTTCTCAGAAGCTTTAGCTCTTCAAATGGTCCGCAGTGTATCTCCCTCATGGTGACAATACCAAAGGACTTAGCCAATGGCACTGAAATAATACCAACATCTCCGCGGCTAATATAATAATCTATCTTTTTGTTTTTTATTAAAATAGCGACTACGCAACGAGCCTCACAAAAAAAACCTGTGAAGACTCTTGAAAAACGTCTTTCAATTTTATTAGGAACAATTATGAATGCACTTTCACTTATTTCTTTTAATGCTTGAATTTTATGCCTTGTCGCTCGATTTTTACCGGTTGGTATACTAGTATCGAATGGGCAGCAATATAAAGTATTCAAAACATATTCCTATGTTTATAAGTTTTATCCAGACTATTTTTAATGGCGATAGCCGCTAATAGATCTATTATTCTCAAGCCAGTCACTAGCATTTATCGTACGCTTTTTTTATTTGACATTAACAGCTTGTAAAGTTCTTTTATCTGGTATTTTTTCACGATAAATAATAACTTTATTACTTCTTTTTTTTCTTTCCACGAAAATTGATTTGCTTTAATAACCTTGTTAAATCGAACAAATGGTGGCAGCAGGGTTATCAGTATTTGCTTTATATTTTTTAAGCTAGTGTTTCCAACACGCCCACCGATTCGTCTTTCCGCCTTTCCAACAATTTGTGACATGCTACTTCTTGCTGGATGATATACAACTGAATCGGGTGCATATAAGAATTTATAACCCAGTTCGCGTGCTCGATCGCAAAATTCGTGATCACCACCCGTAAATCTTGATTCATCAAAGCCCTGAAGCTGTACAAAACTTGATTTTCTTACCACTAGATTTGCTGTAACTGACTTTTTTTTCTTGGCATAGGAGCTTTGGTCTATGCCGAGGATCATGTCGTATGCTTCATAAGGGTTTGGTTGAGTATCACGCATTGGATAAAGTATGACGTTTCCTGCAATCAAATCCGCTTCAGGGTTATTTTCAATGATAGATTTAACAGTTGCTAACCAGGTGTCGTCTGGTATGCAATCTGAGTCTATAAAAGCTATATAATCTCCATTTGCAATCTTAGCACCTTTATTACGTGCTGCATAAGATCCTTCTTTTTGGCAATTCAAAACTTTCAATGACAATTCGTGCTTTCGCAAAGGTGGAAGGTCTTCATCAACGTCATTGTTGACCACAACAACTTCAAATAGACGCTTATCCAAACCCTGATCGTCTATTGACTTGATACACTTTTCCAACCTTTCAAAATCTTTATATACTGGAATGATGATGGATATGAGCATGTCATACACTCTTTTGAAAAACTCCCAACGCCTTTAATAGCGATATTGACATTTATCGCCTTACACACTTTGAATCGCGTTATAAGGCGATATTGCCTAGAGGCATCGTCAATGTAGTGATTATAAGTCTAATTTAAAATTTTTATATCAATATATTAGCTTAGCTTCCACTATTCGTATGAATAGTTATAGTAACCATAGCTATAACTCGTCGACGCTTTACGTTCCATGGCGTTGAGTATGCAGCCCTTTACGTTCACACCAGCTGTTTCCAGACGCCTTAGTGCAATCCTGACTTCGCGCGGTGGGTTCAGTTGATAACGTGCCATCATCAAGGAGGTGCCAACCAACTTGCCAATGATAGCAGCGTCCGTGACGGCCAATATTGGAGGAGTGTCGATGATGACTAAGTCATACTCCTGACTGACACGTGCAATCAATTGAGTGAAATTGCGTTGCATCAGCAGCTCAGAAGGATTGGGAGGCGCAATACCGCGCGAAATGTAGTACAGGTCAGGTATGCCGCCATTGCGTACTGCGTGCTGTAGGTCAAGCTTTCCAGATAGAACTTCTGAAAGGCCGGCCTCAGAATGGTCGTTGAACGCCATGTGCATATTACCTTTACGCATATCGGCATCTATGACCAGTACTTTTTGACCTGCTTGAGCACATACCGCTGCGAGATTGATGCTAACAAAGCTTTTGCCGATCCCAGGACTTGGTCCAGTGATCATGATGCAGTTGTTATGGGCATCCAGCATCGCGAAATGCAAGCTTGTGCGTAGCCCGCGTAACGCCTCGATAGAAGTATCCGTGGGGTTAACCTTAGCCAGCATCCCACCAATCACCTGCTTGCTGGCTTGATCGCCACGATGCTTTATTCTCTTGATTAGCTTCTCTTGGTCAGCGGAGAGCGGCACTGTTGCATAAACGGGTAACCCCAGGTCTTCCAATTGTTCAGGGCTTTCTACTCCGCGATTGAGTAGTCCACGTATTAATACGACAGCCACTGCCAATATGGCGCCGATAATGGTTGCCAGTACGACGATCAGTATTGTCTTGGGTTCAATGGGACTGGGTGCGACGAGGGCGGAGTCAATAATGCGTACGTTGCCCACCGTGCCAGCCTTAGCAATATTGAGTTCCTGCATCCGATTGAGCAGTTGCACATAGATTTGCTGAGTTACCTCAACATCACGAGTCATACGAAGAATTTGCTGCTGCGTTTCAGGCAGATTGGAGGTGCGCTCGTCTAAATTGGCTTGTTCACGTTTTAGTTGTGCTTTCTTTTCTAGCAGTGCAGCGTAGACAGGGTGGTTTGGTGTAAAGCGCCGGGATAGTTCGGATTCCTGCAACTGTAGTTCATTCAGCCGACCTTCAATATCAACCATGCCTGTCAGCATGTTCTGTGTTTCGAGAGTCAGATCAACACTGTCCTGTTCCGCGCGGTACTCGTTGAGGCGATTTTCCGCGTCAAGCAACTGCTGACGAACGTTCGGCATTTGCTTTTCGAGAAATTCTAGACTTTTTTCTGCTTCCGCAGCTTGACGAGCGATGTTCTGAGCCAGATAAACTTGAGTAATGGCATTTAGTGACGTTTGGACTTCATCAGGTTTTGTTCCTGTCAAAATCAGCTGAAGGACGCCGGTATCAACTCCCTTCTGAACAACGACGAACCTTGATTTGAGATTGCCAATAGTATTCTGACGGCTTCGCTTCAAGATAGTGAACTGCGCGCCAGGGGGCGCTTGAATATCACTTACACTCAGTTCTATCCAGGGGTTGTCGATCTCGAGGACTTTACCTACCTGACCAGTACCCATCACGTTTCCCTCGCTATCCAGTACCTGGTAGCGGCCTTCAGGGATAACTTCCAAGGTGAAAGGCTGGCCAACGATTTCGGGGTCCACGCTCAGCGATTCGACCCGAATGTTTTCCCCGCCCCAGATTTCGGGACGTCCCTCTGCGAATCCAGGCCGTGGGATGTCGTAACGTATCAAGGCATCGCCGAGCAGCGGTGGAGTAACAGGACTAACGACGGTATCCAGATCCATCTGATATGCCGCCTGTCCAAGAATCAATCGGGAACCAAGAATTTCGATTTGAGCAGCCGTTGCCGGTTCTTCTTCGCCTAGCAACACTGCCAAATCGGGGTTTTTGCCAGCGGAAGCGGTTTTCTCCACCTGTACCAATGCATCTCCCTGGTAGACCGGTGTGACCAGCAATGCATAAATCAACCCAGCTAGCGTGAATAAAAAAGTGGCAAAAAGTATTTTCCATTTATGGTCCAGCAACATACCAAACAAGCGACCCAGATCGACGGTTTCGTCGTTCTGGGCGACATTTCGTGTCGCTACTGGAACTTGTTGTTCCTGGGACATGGTGTTTCCTGAAACAAAGCTCGTCATAGGGTCAATCCCCAAGCTTGGACCGCCAGGTATCGGCGGCACTGATCAATAACTGATGAACGTGGGTAAAAGCCTCCCGGCTTTTACGGTAAGGGTCGGGAATCGCATATCCATGAGCGCCGCCACCCGATAACCAACGACCGAATAGCATGGTCTTGCCAGTGGCGGCGGGAGAAAGTTCACTGATCTTTTGTCGTTGTCCTTCACTCATGACCAAAATCAAGTCTGCCGCCTCGATCATGTCACGGTTGATCTGCTTAGCATGATGCGCGCTAAGATCGAGTCCATCAGCTTCCGCTAACTCCTGCGCCAACGGAGCGGCTCCATGACCAACGAATTTGCCTACGGCAATTCCTGCCGACTCGATTCGTAGCCTTGGAAGCCGAGCCTTCAACAAGGCCTCGGCAACCGGACTACGACAGATATTGGCTGTGCACACCACCAGAATGGACTGGAACATGAAAATCAGAAGCTTCCAGAGCGAGCAACATCACCCGGCAAGGTGAGTGTGGGAAGCAGTAGACTGATAACCTTGTTCCAGCGCGCCAGTGGTGCGGCGGTCACGTACACCACGTCTTGAGGTTGGAGCTGGAAGTAATTCCCCATGGTCAGCGACACCGCATTGCTGATATCGAGCTGGTAGACCGTGGCAATCTTCTCGCTGCCAGCTGGCGTGCCACGCAGTACGAAGATGCCGGAGGGCTCGGCACGGAACTCGTCCACGCCACCGGCGCTTGACAGTGCATCGGTCAGCGAAAGACGCTCGTTACCCACCGGAATGTTACCCGGCTTGCGCACTTGGCCGAGCACCGCCACATTCTGATTTTCCAGAGTGGGTACATGCAGGATATCTCCAGGCTGCACCATCCTATTCTGAGATAAATCGCCTTCCTTGAGCATGGCATACAAGGACAGCGCCTGTTCCTCACCGTTGCGATTCAACGTCACGCCATGCAGGTTCGCCAGTTCGTTTGCGCCGCCGGTTTGAGAAATGACGTCAAGCACCGTCATGGGGACATTGGTAACAGGAACGACCCCCGGGGCGCCTACAGCTCCCGTCACATAGACCTTCTTGGACAGGAAGGCCGCGATGCTTACCTCGACCTGAGGATCAGTAATAAAGTTCGACAAGCGGCTGGCAATAATGCCACGTATTTGATCAACGGTTTTATCTTCGACTTTTACCCGGCCGATATACGGATAATAGATGGTACCGTCGGGCTGCACCACGGTGCCCGACTCGGCAGCGCTGCGCTCTGAACCCGCAGGGATAGTCAATTCCGGATGGTCGTAGACGATGATGGTCAGTACATCACCGGGGCCCACCCGGTATTCGTAGGAGTCGATAGCGCTGCTCAGTTCTTCGGTAATACCTGTCGCGGCGGTGGCACTCATCTGCTCACGATAGGTAGCGATCCATTCAGGGGTAATCGGTTGGATTTCCACACGATCATCCAGGGGCGGAGCATCCGCATCGTAGTCGATGTGTCCTCCTGGAGCTAGGGAACATCCAGCCAATACACTCATTGATACAAAGGCGATAGCCGGCAAGCTGATTCGCGTTATTTTTTTCATCATGGTATCTATCTCTCAGCGCAAATATTCATGGTTCAAGGAAAGTTAACGTTGAAGCTCTGTCTAGGCGATTAGCCATCTGCTTGTCCGAAGCACGCTTTTTCTCTATCCACGCTACCGCCCGGGAGGTTCTTACGGCGTTTCCTCCCAGACCGTCTCCGCAGGCCAATTTCGTCCTCTCTGGCCGGCTTGGTTACAAAATTTAAATTTAAGACTACATAACCTTACTAAATTGATAAATACTTTCATAACTTGTTTTTCTCATCAAAAAGTAATTAGAAATTTAATTTTCAAAGCGCGGAAAAAATGATAAACGCAGTCAATTTGGGATAGGCACAATCATTTTTAGTACACCCAACTCAAATTGCCTGACTGATGAGTCTTTTACCTTTTTAGGAAAACAACGCTAGGGAGCCCTTTATTACTGGGCTCGTATAGTATTTGAGTTGAGAAACACGTCAGCTAGCTCCAATGACAATCACATAGGCTATGAGCCAACATTGCAGCCTGTAGATGCAATATGTTTTTTCCCAAAAATTACAGGGTCGCTTTTTATAAAATAGTCATTAAAAAACATTAAATGAATAATATTTTTTAATTACTTAAGATGAACGGAAATGTTTCGAGGTATGCTCATCACAGAACTACCGTCTGAAAAGGCGACATATGGATCAGAAGATAGCCATGACTGGAAAGCTCGCGCCACCCTACCATATCTCACCTATGCTGATGCGTCGTATGGCAAAATCAGCAGTGACTATTTTTCCTACAAATCTACTTTCGAAGATTAATAAGCATTGAAACGAAAAATGCCCTGACTAATGAACCATTCCCCTATCGGGGTCAGTTCAAAGCCAGGGCAATCTTGTTTAGCTATTCCAGAAACTATGTGACTATTTACTACCTAGCCTCTTCATGGGCGGCATATCATGCTCTCAGTGCGCATCACGCTGTATATCGGGCCACATCCAGACCTTTCGGATCAATAGCGGGCTGGCGATGGCTCATGAGATCAGCGAGCAAGTGAGCACTGCCACAACTCATTGTCCATCCCAAGGTGCCATGGCCGGTATTGAGCCATAGGTTGCTGTATTTGGTTCCTCCGATAATAGGCGTTGAATCTGGAGTCATAGGACGTAACCCCGTCCAGAATTCCGCCTTTTCGATATCCCCTCCCTCGGGGAAAACGTCGCTGACCACCATAGCGATGGTGGCGCGTCGCTTCTCGAGCAAGCTCAGATCATAAGAAGCCAGTTCAGCCGTTCCTCCAACCCGGATACGATCGTCGAAACGTGAAATAGCAACCTTGTAGGTTTCATCCATGACCGTCGATTGAGGCGCGCCGCCGTCATCGATCACCGGTACGGTCAGGCTATAACCCTTTACCGGATAAATGGGCAGACGAATATCCAGGTCTTTGACCAGAAACGGCGAATAGCTACCAAGACAGACCACATAACTATCGGCCTTCAGCTCTCCAGCCGACGTTATCACCCCCTCGATACGATCACCCTGGCGCTTGATACGTTGAATATCAGTATCGAAGCGAAATGTCACATCCAGATGATCACGGCAATACGAGGCGAGACGCGTGGTAAACAGATGACAATCGCCGGTCTGATCGTCTGGAAGGTGAAGACCGCCGACGAATTTTCCCGGTACCCGCGACAAAGCAGGCTCGACCTTTGTAATCTCAGTGGCGTCGAGAAGCCGATGACGAACGCCGCACTGCTCGAGCACTTGCATGTCCTTGGCAACGGCATCGACCTGGCTGTCATCGCGGAACAATTGCAGAAGACCGCGCTGGCGATCTTCGTAACCAATTCCCGTATCGCTACGCAATGCATTGATGCAGGCGCGACTATACTCGGCGATACGCACCATACGCTCCTTATTGATTGCATAACGTTTGGCATTACAGTTCTCAAACATCTGCATCATGAAACGCGCCATGGTGGGATCCATGCGCGGCTGAATCTTGAGCGGCGCATGTTCCTGAAACATCCATTTGACAGCTTTCTGAGGAATGCCGGGGGCTGCCCAGGGCGAGGAAAACCCGAAGGATACCTGACCGGCGTTGCCATAACTGGTTTCCATGGCCGGCGACGGCTGGCGATCCACCACCGTGACCTCGTGCCCCTGTCTTGCCAAATAATAGGCACTGGTGACTCCCACGACACCACTGCCAAGTACCAGTACCTTCATTATCGTCCCCAAGGCTGATTATCAGACGTTATAAAACTGGCAAGCACGACTCGCCAAGAACGGGAAGTATAGGTGACAAGCTACAGTAAATTACGCTGTTTTGTTGACTTAAAATACTTTTAATTATTTTATTTAACGCACTTGCTACAATTTTTTATTTTAATATTCATATTTACAAGTGTTTTCAACCACCTTTCCTTTAAGACCAATCGAACGTCGATACAGGGTAAGCGCTAATCCGCCCGCCAGGATATTGCCGAAGGCTGCGCCCAGGGCCACACCAAGAATGCCGCCCCACTGAGCACCCAACCATAAACACGGCAGGTAACAGACAAACAGCCGCACCCCAGACATCAGCATTGAGCGCAGCGGCCATCCAAGAGCATTCGATGCCGACACTACGACCATGCACACTCCGAGCAAGGCATAACTGGGCAACAGCCCCCGAACCAACGTAATCAACTCATCACGAATTTCGGGATTACCGGCAAGTAGCTCCGCAACCCAAGGTGCAAGCAGAGCCATCACCAATCCCAGGCCCAGCTGCCAAATCGCCACGACCTTTAGCACCAACCACATCAAGCGCCGGATCTGCTGCCAGTCACCGGCGCCATAGCAACGCCCCAGCCAGGGCGGCAACGACATGGTCAAGGCAAGGACTACCATCAACGACACCGTCTCAAGGCGGCTGGCCAGCCCCCAAGCAGCCACCGCCGTCTCGCCCAGAGACGCCACGATCGCCGTTGCCAGCATGGCCGCGAGCGGAGGCATCAGTTGACTTATCATGGCAGGTCCTGCGATACCCATGAAAGGCCGCGAGGAGCGACGTGCCTCCGCCATCAACCCCTGAGTCGCCAACCAGTCGGTGCGCGCTAGCCTTAGGACGATCACCAACAATCCAAGGCTGAAAGCAATGGTCGTGGCCCAGGCAGCGCCAGGAAGCCCCAGCCCCTGCCAGCTGCCGATCCCGAAGATCAACAACGGATCGAGAATGAGATTGAAGAGACTGGTCAGCACCATCATCTTGCCAGGTAAGCGCATCTCACCATGGGCACGGAACAGGCTATAGCCGAAATACAACAAGGCACCGATCCAGGCGGCCAGCAGTTGCGGTGTCCAGTACTCATGTATCAAAGGCAGGATAGTCTGCTCGGCGCCCAACAGACGAAAGAGCGGCGTCTGCAGGACCAGCAACAGAAGACACAGCAGGCCCACGATCAGACTGCCTCCCATCAGCACCAGGCTTCCCAGGCGTCTTGCCCTCGCCTGTTCACCGGCACCCAATGCGCGGGATATCAGCGCGGCAATGGCGATTCCCAAGCCGACTTGCACCCCGATAATCAGGAAAGACAGCGGGAAGGTGAATGACTGAGCCGCCAGAGGCGAGGTTCCCAGCCGTGCAATGAAGGCGCTATCGACCAACTGGAATCCCAGTAATGACAACACTCCCAACGCCATGGGCCAGGTCTGTTGCCAAAGCTGGCGTTTTAAAGAGGGCTGGGATTGACTCACAAGAACTCCAGGCAGGCCAGGCGGCTCTCGCCGGCTGACCTGTTCATCGTGGATGAGATGCTTGATGCATCACAGAGAGTCACTCATCCCATTTGGGTGCAAAATCCGGATTGGCGATGCGTTCACCGGCGTCGAGCTTATCGATCTGCGCCATTTCATCTGGCGAAAGCGTGATCTTGAGCGCTTCGAGATTGGCCTGCTGGTGCTTGGGTTTGGTAGAGGAAGGAATCACCACGACACCACGCTGAGCTACCCACGCCAGCGCTATCTGGGCCGCAGTAGCATCGTGATTCTCGGCAATCTGCTTGAGTATCGGCTCATCCATCACTTTCCCTACCGCCAACGGCATATAGCCGGTGACTTGTAAGCCCTTGGCCTGGCAGTGCTCGACCAGCTTGCGATTGGCGAGGAACGGATGCACTTCGATCTGGTTGGTCACGAGATGCTCACCGCCGGGCAGCGAGAGGGCTTCATTAACCTGAGCGATAGTGAAGTTGGAGATGCCGATGCGCTTGGCCAAGCCCTTCTCTCTCGCCTCGCTGAGGGCACCGATGTATTCGGACATGGGCACTTCGTCATTGGGAGATGGCCAATGCAACAGGGCCAGATCGACCTGATCCACCCCCAGCCTGCGACAACTCTCTTTCAGGCTGGCGATCAGATCGTCGTGCTTGAAACGGTCCCACCATACTTTGGTGGTCAGAAATATCTCATCCCGGGGAACGCCACTTTGCTTGATGGCCTGTCCGACGGCCTCCTCGTTCTCGTACATCTGGGCGGTATCGATATGGCGATAGCCCAACTCCAGTGCCGAGGTAACGGAGTCGATAACATCCTGATCCTTGAGACGAAATGTGCCTAAGCCAATCGCAGGTAAGATATCGGTATTCGCCATGTCGAGACTCCTTTCGTGCACGTCGTTCGTTTGCAATAACACTCCTTATGCTGACCAAAAGGTGGGGGCGAAGAGCGATGTTTCAAGCCCCAGGCTAACTCAGCCCTGCAAACGTCATGCTAGACTGGTTGCCCATGCTCAATCGCGCAATTAGATGACCGATACCTTTCATATCATTCTGGTGGGCGCCGGGCACGCTCACCTGCACGTTGCCGCGAATGCCGCGCAACTTATCGATGCCGGCGCAAGGGTCACCCTGCTGTCGCCGGGCAATTTCTGGTATTCGGGAATGGCGAGCGGCATGCTGGGCGGCGAATACAGCGATAGCGATGATAGTCTGGACCCGGCGGCGTTGATCGAAGGCGCCGGCGGACGTTTTATTCGGGACCGCGTCATTGCCATCGATCGAAACGAGCGCGTGCTACATCTAGCCAAAGGCGATCCACTGTCCTTCGATCTGCTCTCGCTCAATCTGGGCAGTCGCGTGGACTCCCCTACGATCAGCGGCATCGAAGAGGCTCAAGGCGTGTGGCCCGCCAAACCCATCGATGGCCTTTACCAGCTACGGGAACTGCTTGAATCGGCGCTTGCCGACTCGGCCTCACTGCCCCGCCTGGCGGTCATTGGCGGCGGACCGACCGGGGTCGAACTTGCCGCCAATCTTCTTTCTCTCAGCGAGCGCTACGGTCGCCCCTTCGACATCAGCCTGGTCAGCGCCAGCAAACGCCTCCTCGAACATTCACCACGTAGCGCCAGCGCCTGGCTGGCTCGGCGGCTTCGTCGGCGAGGATTGAGGATCGAGATGTCCGCCAGCGCCGTCGCCTACCGGCAAGGCCAACTGGTACTGGACGATGGAATGCAGTTGCCGGCAGACCATATCGTTCTGGCCACGGGGTTGGTAGCGCCTCTATTGACCGGCGAACTGGACCTTGAACATCATCCCCACCATGGCCTGGCCGTCACCCCCGCGCTACATACCCCCTATGACGACCGCATCTTCGCAGTGGGTGACTGCGCCTGGTTGAAGGATTCGCCCTACCCCAAACTAGGGGTGTTCGGCGTGCGTCAAGGGCCAATTCTGCTGCACAACCTTATCGCTCATCTGCGTAATGAATCATTCAAGAGCTTCCATCCTCAGCGCCGCTATTTATCGATACTCAATTTCGGCGATGGACGAGGCATGGCGCTGTGGGGGCACTTCTGGTGGCCGGGCCGCCTGGCGATGAAGACCAAGCGGCGGCTCGACCATGACTTCATGCAGCGATATCGTCCATGAGTCGGTGCACTCTTATCCTGGCGACAATCCGCGCAACCGCTCCCCGCGGCGCCTGAGGAGCTCCAGCGTCGCCAGCAGCAGCATCGACAGCAGTACCAACAGGGTCGCCACCGCCAGAATGGTGGGACTGATCTGTTCACGAATGCCCGACCACATCTGAATCGGCATGGTGCGCTGCTCGGGTCCGGCGATAAACAGCACCACCACCACCTCATCAAAGGAGGTGATGAAGGCGAACAGCGCCCCGGAGACCACTCCCGGGGTCACCAGCGGGAGCACCACCTTGAAGAAAGTACGGGTCGGATTCGCTCCCAGGCTGTGGGCGGCACGGATCAGGGTAGTATCGAAGCTCGAAAGCGTCGCCGTCACCGTGATCACGACGAAAGGAATACCCAGCACCGTATGAGCCAGGATAACGCCGAGATAGGTCTGGGCCAGGTTGATCTTGGAGAAGAAGAAGAACATCGCCGCCGCCGAGATGATCAACGGCACGATCATCGGCGAGATCAGCAGCGCCATGATTGCCCCGCGAGCCGGCATATAGCGGCTCGACAGCCCCAGGGCGGCGATGGTGCCGAGTATCGTTGCCAGCAGCGTCGAGGCGATGCCCACGATGAAGCTGTTCTTGATGGCATTGAGCCAGGCGCTCGAGGTGAAGAAATCCTCGTACCAGCGCAACGAATAACCCGCCGGATCGAAGGTCAGCATCGCTTCGGTGAAGGTGAAGTAGGGTTCCGCGTTGAACGACAGCGGAATGATCACTAGCAGTGGACCGATCAGGAACAGGAAGATCAACCCGCACAGCGTCAGGAAAACGTAGTGCCAGATCCGCTCGCCGGTCGTGGCATAGGAAGGAAGTGCCATCACATTACCCCAGTTTGACCTTGTCGACGCCGATCAGGCGATTGAATATCCAGTAAAACACCACCACCACGAACAGCAGGATCGAGGCGATTGCTGCAGCCAACCCCCAGTTGAGGGACGTTTGCATGTGATAGGCAATATAGTTGGTGATGAAACGTCCCGACTGCCCGCCCACCAGTGCCGGCGTGATGTAGTAGCCGATCGACAGGATAAACACCAGAATGCCGCCGGCGGCGATGCCTGGTATCGTCAGTGGAAAATAGACTCGTCGGAACGACAGAAAAGGCTTGCCTCCCAGCGAACGCGCCGCGTGCATATAGCTCGGCGGAATGGTCTTCATCACCGAATACAGCGGAAGGATCATGAACGGCAGGAGAATATGCGTCATGGCCACGATGGTGCCGGTCTTGTTGTGAATCATCTGCCAGCGCGCCTCGTCGGCAATCACACCGAGCGCCACCATGACATCGTTGAGCACCCCCTGGGACTGTAGAATCGCTATCCAGGTGGTGGTGCGCACCAATAGAGATGTCCAGAACGGCAGCAGCACCAGGATCATCAACAGGTTCGACTGGCGCAGCGGCAGATTGGCCAGCAGAAAGGCGACCGGGTATCCCAGCACCAAAGTGGCCAGGGTAATGACCGCGCTCATCCAGAAGGTGCGCCAGAACAGCGTTGCATGAATCTGCAGGTAGTCGGGTACCGGGACAATCTCGCCTTGGGGCGAGAACTGCCGGTCTACTGCCGCCAGGTAATAGGAGAGGGTGTAGGGTGACGACTCGCGCTGGATCAACCGCCAGGTGTCAAGCTCGCCCCAGGTATCATTGATCTCGATCAGCGCTTCCCGGTAAGGCGGCTCCAGGCTGCGCAAGCGACGC
Source organism: Halomonas sp. GXIMD04776 (assembly GCF_049808615.1). Lineage (NCBI taxonomy): Bacteria > Pseudomonadati > Pseudomonadota > Gammaproteobacteria > Oceanospirillales > Halomonadaceae > Halomonas > Halomonas sp. GXIMD04776. The sequence goes on from NZ_JBNCAN010000012.1 coordinate 34,338, forward strand.
GCCGTGCGCGATATGGTCGAGCGCATACCGGATTTTTCGTAATTCAATCGGCTCGATAACAACCCCAGGTTGCGTTCCTTTTGACCCACTCGGAGATCTTCCACCAGCGCCGCAAATACCGGCTCACCCGGCAGCGACTCGCCCTCCCACCCTTCGAGGGCCGAGACGGTGCGCGGCAGGGTCGACGAGACTTCCGGGTTGTCGACGCTGCGCCAGAGCATATCGAAGATCGGCATGACGAAAGCGATGCCCAGGAAGAGCAACAGGGGCGATACCAGCAGCAATGCCTTGAGTTTCGAACGACGTATCGCCCGGCGCAGGCTGACTCGCAGCGGTACGCCGTCGGCGGTGGTCAAGGGGGCAGAGGAAGAATCCGACACGCGTGCCTCTCCTTAAAGCTCATCGACAAGAGGTGCCGCATCGCCCAGAAGCCGGTGGGCGATGCGGCGGACCCGTTCAGGCCACGCTCGGGGTTACTGGGCCAGCCAGGCGTTGAAGCGCTGGGTCAACTCATCGTTGTTGTCCGCCCAGAACTCGTCATCCTTGGGGATGGCGGTTTCGAAATTGGGCGGATAGGTCGGCATGTGCGGCGTCATGTCGATACCGGTCTCGGCGTGGGTCGAGACCATGTCCGAAGAGGACTTGCGCGCCGGGCCGTAGGAGATGTACTTGGCCTGGTCGGCAAGCCGCTGGGTGTCCGTGGCGAAGTAGAGATAGTCTTTGACTTTATCGAGCTTGCCGGTGGGGACGACCCAACCATCCAGCTCGAAGACCTGGGCGTCCCAGATGATCTCGAAGGGCTGATCCTCGGTGACCATGGCATTGAAGATACGCCCGTTGTAAGCCGAACCGAAGGCGACTTCCTGGTCGGCCAGTAGCTGCGGCGGCTGGGCGCCCTCTTCCCACCAGATCGCCTCGTCCTTGATGGTGTCGAGCTTGGCGAAGGCACGTTGAACGCCCTCTTCGGTTTCCAGTACGTCGTAGACCTCTTCTGGCGCCACACCATCGGCCACCAGGGCCCATTCCAGGTTGTTGATGGGCTTGCGCAGCAAGGTGCGCTTGCCGGGATAGTTCTCCAGGTCGAAGACATCGGCGATGCTGCTGGGCTGCTTGTCTTCGGGGAACATCTCGGTGTTGAAAGCGACGATGTTGGAATAGACGATCGAGGGCACGAAGCATTCAGTCAGCGAGTTGTCGATGAAGTCCTCGGTGGGTGGCGTACCATCCGGCGCGTCGGCCAGCAACTGATCGTGATCCAGTGGCTCGATCAGGCCCTCGGCGCAGGCGATCAAGGCGTCCGCCGGCAGCATGTCGACCAGGTCCCAGGTCACGTTACCGGCTTGGTTCTGGGCCCGTAGCCCAGCCAGAGCATTGCCGCTGCGATCGATATTGACGATCTTGTCGCCGGTCTTTTCCATCCATGGCTCGTGATAGGCCTTCTGCTGGCTCATGCTGTAGGCGCCGCCCCAGGAAACGATATTCAGTGTCTGCTCAGCCTGAGCCGCAACCGCGATCGCTAGCGTCGACAGCCCCATCGCGGCGATCGTGGCACCCTTCATCAATGGCTTATTCATGGCACTTCTCCGATTGTTATTGTGATACATGTTGTGGGCATTACTCTCTCAGGCATCCAACGCCCGGCAATCCTCACTCGACCACCCGATCCTGATCGTCTGCCCAGGACGCAGACCGGTATTACCCTCGGCATTAGGTGTCTTGAGAATGAACTCCTCGTTTCCGCACACCGAAAGTCGGGTGCGCAGATGGTCGCCCAGATAAATCACTTCTTGCACCTGAGCGTTGAAGCAGTTATCGAAGCTAGTATCATCGCTCGACACGATACTCACCCGCTCGGGTCGCAGCGACAGCGTGGTTTTGGCCCCTAATTCGCTAACAGCGACGGGTTTGGCGCGCACCCTATCGCCGCTATCCAAACGTACCATGCAGGTATCGCCTTGATGATCGACGACCTCGCCGCAAAGACGGTTGTTCTCGCCGATGAAGTAGGCCACGAAGGCGTTCTCCGGCTCCTCGTAAAGGATTTCGGGAGTGGCGAGCTGCTGGACGATGCCATCGTTGAACACCGCGATACGATCCGACATGGTCAGTGCTTCGGTCTGGTCGTGGGTGACATAGATCATGGTCACCCCGAGATCGGCATGGATGCGCTTGATCTCGTACTGCATCTCTTCGCGCAGGTTCTTGTCGAGCGCCCCTAGGGGTTCGTCCATCAGCACCAGCTCGGGTTTAAAGACCAGAGCCCGAGCCAGGGCAACGCGCTGTTGCTGCCCCCCGGAAAGCTGAGCCGGACGGCGATCGCCAAACTCTTCGAGACGAACCATCGCTAAGGCGCGTTGCACCTTCTGCTTGATGTCATTCTTGCCCAGGTGACGTACTTCGAGGGGGAAAGCCAGATTTTCGGCCACGGTCATGTGCGGAAACAAAGCATAGTTCTGGAATACCATGCCGATGCCGCGCTTGTGCGGTGGCAAGCCATTGATCGGCTCGCCCTTGAGCAGTATGTCGCCATGGGTGGGGGTCTCGAAGCCGGCCATCATCATCAGGCAGGTGGTCTTGCCGGAGCCGGAAGGCCCCAGCAGGGTCACGAACTGGCCTTTCTGGATATCGAGATTGAAGTCCTTGACGACCAGCTCGACACCGTCGTAACTCTTTTGGACGTTGATGAAACGTGCGAAACAGGTGTCATCAGCCTGCGTATCGTCTACCGAGGGTTCCGCTTCCAAGGTCTGGGACATAGGGGTTCCTGGGCGTACAGTTGTTGTTATAGTCGAAATTGCTATGCGTCATGGCAAACAATATTATTCGACCTTAATTCGCCGACGCTTTTGCCACAATCCCCTTAAGGGACAATCAGCGTTGAACCAAGGGAGCTGTTTCGTGGGAACGTTTTGGTTATGACGCCCTCAACCCTCCCATCTCCATCTCATCATAAAAAAAGACGCCGATCAGACGCCTTTTGATGTGTTACGTTAGCACTCACTTACTGGCGGATGCCTTCGAATACCACATACAACTCTAGCTCCCGCATTACCGGCGGAAATTTGCTCATGTCGATATCGTAGTCGGCCAGCGTCAAATTAGTCGTTCCTTCGAAGCCGTCACGATAGCCACCCCAGGGATCTTCACCGCCGCCGATATGCGTTACATCCATGATGATCTCGTTGGTAACGCCATGAAGCGTCAGTTCGCCGGTCAGCTTACCCTCGCCTTCGCCGGTAGACTCGAAGTCAGTGGATTCGAAGGTTGCCGTGGGATACTTGGAAGCATCCAGAAAGTCCTCATTCAGGATGTGCTTGTCCCGTTCGGCGTGATTGCTGTTCAGGCTTTTTACATTGACATCGACATTAACGCTTGAAGAGGCGAGATCGTCCGGGTCATAGCTGAAGTTGCCAGAGAAATCCTCAAAGGACCCGAGAATATAGGAAAAGCCCAGGTGGCTAATCTTGAACTGGATGAAGGCATGCTGACCTTCCTTATCGATGATGTAATCGGCGGCCTGGACTTGGGTCAAAGGCAACATTGATGAAGCCGCCAGCACAGCAATCATGGTCTTCTGGAACATCAGGAACTCCTTGGTATTTTAAGCATTACGTTAACGGTATCTTAAATAAAGAAAAATATCAGGACATGTGACGTGACGTACGTGGATCGATCATGCGTCGCATGACATCGTTACGATCGATCAGTAGATGCTTGAATGCTGCCAATGCATGGCCCAGGGAAAGGAGTACCAATGCCCAGGCGCTATACCAATGGACCTCGCCGGCGATACTGGCCTGATTGGGCAAGCCGGAAACGGTAGCCGGCACGGTGAACAGACCAAACACGCTGATACCGCTGCCATTGGCCGTCGAAATTAAATAACCGCTGATCAACACCACGAATAGCAACGCATAGATCAACAGGTGGCCAATATAAGCTGCCATTATCTCCATGCGTGCCCCTTGCTCTCGGGGGGTCGGCTGAAATAGCCGCCAAAGGACACGCAGCAGGGTGAGCCCGAGCAGCAGCATGCCGACCGAGCGATGCCACCAGGGCGCCAGATTATACCAAGCGTCATAATAAGTAAGATCGGTCATCCACCAACCCAGCGCGAACAGGCCGAGCACCGCCAAGGCGCTTAGCCAGTGGATTAGAATACTGATCAGCCCCCATCCTCGAGTCGAGTTACGCCACATGGATACCACGCTCCCTAAGCCGAAATACAAGGCATGTCTCGCCGCACGCAGCATTTGACACCAATCGTGCTCGAATGTCGGCCTCTCGGGACAAAAAAGCGCGACGATTCAAACCAGGCTATCGAGCCCACGTGACAGATCGGCCTTGAGATCATCGGTATCCTCGAGTCCCACGGCGATACGTACCAGCCCTTCGGTGATGCCCGCCGCCGCTTTCTGTTCGTCGCTGAGTCGACCATGAGTGGTGGTCGCCGGATGGGTAATCGTGGTTTTCACATCCCCCAGATTGCCGGTGATCGACATGAGCTGGGTGGCATCGATGACCGCCCAGGCGCCCTCGCGCCCTCCTTCGATCTCGACACCCAGCACCGCGCCGAAACCACGCTGCTGGCGGCTTGCAAGCTCGTGCTGAGGATGACTTTCGAGACCGCTGTAATGAACCCGTGCCACCGCCGGATGGGTATCGAGCCATTGCGCCAGTCGCATGGCGTTCTCGGAGTGAGCCTTCATACGAATCCCCAGAGTCTCGAGCCCCTTGAGGAATATCCAGGCATTGAAAGGGCTGAGGCAGGGACCGCAAGTGCGCACCACACCGAACACCTCCTCCAGCTCCTTGTCGCGCCCCACCACGGCGCCACCGATCGCCCGACCCTGACCGTCGAGATACTTGGTCGCGGAATGGATGACCAGATCGGCGCCCAGATCCAGTGGACGTTGCAGTGCCGGGGTCAGAAAGCAATTGTCGATCGCAAGCCAGGCGTCATGCCGCTTGGCCAACGTCGCCAGTTGCGCGATATCCACCACCTCGGACATGGGATTGGACGGTGTTTCGGCAAACAGCAAGCGGGTTTTCGGGGTGATCGCCGCCGCCCAATCATCGAGATTACCTAGCTCTACGTAGCGCGTGGTGATGCCGAACTTGCCCAGGTACTTGTCGAACAGACTGACCGTGGAGCCGAACAGTGAACGCGAGGCAACGATCTCGTCGCCGGTCTCGAGCAGTGCCAAGGCTGTCGAGAGAATCGCCGCCATGCCGGAACTGGTGGCGACACAACGCTCGCCTCCCTCCATTGCCGCCAGCCGCCGCTCGAAGGCCTGGACGGTCGGGTTGGTGAAACGGGAATAGATATTACCCGGCTCATCCCCGGCAAACTTGCTCGCCGCCTCGGCGGCACTGGCGTAGACGAAGCTCGAGGTGGGAAAGATCGGGTCTCCGTGCTCTTGTTCGTCGGTACGCCGCTGGCCGGCCCGCACCGCCAGGGTGTCGAAGGCCAGGCCGTGGATGTGCTCGAAGGATCCATCTTGATTCATAGTCGTTACTCGCTCAGGTCGCGACGAGGCGATACGTCGCCTTTAACCATAGTCCTCGACATCATTGTGTAGATCGACCACCGAATGGGCCGAACCGGCCTTCTGCTTGACCGCATCGCCTCGCGCGGCTTCCAGTGCGCTGAGATAGGCTTCGTCGATGTCGCCGGTGATGTATTCGCCATCGAACACCGAACAGTCGAAGCGCTCCAACTGCGGATTGACCTGGCGGCAGGCGGCTTTGAGATCCTCCAGGTCCTGATAGAAGATGCGATCGGCACCGATCAGCTCGCCGACTTCCGCCTCGCTACGCCCGTGAGCGATCAGTTCATTGGCCACCGGCATGTCGATGCCGTAGACGTTGGGATAACGCACCGGCGGCGCGGCGGAGGCGAAATAGACCTTACGGGCACCGGCTTCCCTGGCCATTTGAATGATCTGCTTGCAGGTCGTACCCCGCACGATGGAATCGTCCACCAGCAATACATTCTTGCCCTCGAATTCGCTGTCGATGGCATTGAGCTTCTGGCGCACGGACTTCCTGCGCTGGGTCTGCCCCGGCATGATGAAGGTGCGGCCGATGTAGCGGTTCTTGACGAAGCCTTCGCGGTAGGTCACACCCAGGTGCTGGGCCAGTTCCAGGGCCGAGGTCCGCGAGGTGTCGGGGATCGGGATCACTACATCGATATCGTGTTCCGACCACTCCCTGAGAATGCGATCGCCGAGCTTACGGCCCATTTCCATACGCGTGACATAGACGTAGGCACCATCGAGCATCGAATCAGGCCGCGCTAGATAGACATGCTCGAAGATACACGGCGCAAGCACCGTGCGATCGGCGCAGAGCTGAGTGTGTATCTCACCACGCATATCGACGAAGATCGCCTCGCCCGGGGCCAGGTCCCGTACCAGCTCGAAGCCGCCGACATCCAGCGCCACCGATTCCGAGGCAATCATCACATCGCGGCCGTGCTCGGATTCATAGGTACCAAAGACCGCGGGACGAATACCCTGAGGGTCGCGAAAGGCCACCATGCCGAAACCGTTGATCATCGCCACCGCCGCATAGCCTCCCCGACAGCGACGATGCACGCGACGCACCGCGTCGAAGATGTCATCGGGTTCGAGATGATGCCCTTGCTTGCCCAGTTCGTGGGCAAAGACATTGAGCAGCACTTCGGAATCCGAACTGGTATTGATATGACGCAGGTCGGTGGAATAAAGCTCCTGCTTGAGCTGATCGGAATTGGTCAGGTTGCCATTGTGGGCCAGGGCCAGCCCATAGGGAGAATTGACATAAAAGGGCTGGGATTCCGCTTCGCTGGAGGAGCCCGCGGTGGGATAGCGCACATGGCCAATACCCAGGTTACCCTTGAGACGGGCCATATGGCGGGTGTGAAAGACGTCCCGCACCAGGCCATTGCTCTTGCGCAGCAAAAAATGTCCATCATGCCAGGTCATCATTCCAGCGGCATCCTGCCCCCGGTGCTGCAGCACCGTCAGCGCATCATAGAGCGCCTGATTGACTGGCGAATTGGCCATGAGGCCTACGATACCGCACATGTCGCCTTACCTCGCTTTTGATGAAACGCATACCAGGACCTGTTCGGTACCCATCAGGAATCCTTGAATTGGTCGTCTTCTCCGAGGGGCAGTTCGATGGGCAGTGACAGGGATTTCAGTTCCTCGGCGGTTTGCGGATCATGCTGCTTCCAGTCAGTGATACGCGCCATCGTCCAATCTCTCAAGCCCTCGAAGGCCGGACGCAGTTCAGCCTGCTGCCAGGCCTGTAGCTGAGCCAGCGGCGTCAGGCTGATCATCACCGTGGCCAGTACCAGAATCGCACCACCACGCAGTGTACCGAAGCCGGCGCCGGCGAGACGATTGAAGAACCCCATGCCGACCCATTCCACGGCGGCATGCACCAGGCGAATGATGATCCCGCAGAGCATGATGACCCCGAAGATGACCAGCACGAATGCCAGCACCAAACGCGCATCCGGATGATCGATGACGCCCTCGAGCAGGCCAGCCACCGGCTGAGCGAACATCCGCGAGGCCACCAGCGCCACGATCCAGGCCCCCAGACCCAATGCTTCGCGCACCAGACCTCGCATGAAGCCTGCCAACATCGAAATGGTCAGAATGGCCAGGAATACCCAGTCCAACCAGGTCAATATCACTCCTGCCCCCGAAGTCGGATCAGCAAGCCCTGGATGTTGGCCTTCTGTTTGAGGTCGGTGCGCGCCTTCTCGCCCGCCTCGGAGGAGGTGAACGGACCGACGTAGACGGTGGTCAGATCGTTGTCACGATCGCGACTGAAGGCCTTGAAACCTTTTGCTTTGAGATCGGCTTCGAAGCTTTTAGCATTTTCCGGCTCACCGAAACTCCCCGCCTGAACGGCCCAGTCACCTTGCGCTGTGCCAGACGAGGATTGCTTCGCGGTCTCTTGCGCAGGCTCCGGCTTATCCGCCTTCTGGCTCTCCTGGGTGCGGCTTGCCAATTCCGCAATGGGATCCGAGCGGGTCTCGGGTTTGGCGATCTGGCGCGTTGGTTCGGGATCGACTTCCACCGCGGGTGGAGATGACTCAGCCGGCTTGGAGGGCGTTTCGTTACGCATCTTGGGTGTCTGGATCTGACCCAGGCTCGCCGGCGGCCGGGGTTCGGCGACATCCTGACGCTCGACCTCGATCGGCTTTTCGAGGGTCAGGGTCGGCTCGGGTTGCGCCTCTCGGGAGGGGGGATCGTCGAATAGCATGGGGATGAAGATCACCGCCAACGCCAACAGAATCACCGCGCCGCTGATGCGCTCGCGCATGCCGTATTTCATGTTTTCCTCCTCGCGGTAGATGCTGACCTCGATTCGTCTTGAGGGTTTCGCGCATCATACCAGCCAAGCACGTCGGCGACGGTAAAGAAAGAACCACACACCAGCACCTCCTCATCCTCGGCAAGTCTATCAAGCAACCATTCAGCGCCGGCTCTGGGCGATGCGGCCCGATGCAGCACCGTTTGCTCGTGACGCTCGAGCAGGGCGGCAAGCGATTCGGCATCCCGTCCTCGCTCGCCTGCCAGACTGACCGCCACCCAGGCATCCACCTGGGGCGCCAATGCATCAACCACAGCATCGGCCTCCTTATCGTTCAGCATGCCGAGCAGCGCAATACGACGACTGGGACAAGACCGGTCGGCAAGTCTCTCGGCCAAATAGTGTGCGGCTTGCGGGTTATGCGCCACATCCAGGCACCAGTTACCCAGCCACTGCATACGCCCCGGCAAGCTCACCGCGCTGAACGCGCGTCGACACGCCTCGATATCGAGTTCGATATTACTGAGCGCCAGTGCTTGCAAAGCAGTGGCGGCGTTATCGAGAGGTAGGCCCGGATCGGGGAGCCGCTCGAACCTCAAAGGGTTGCCTTCGCCATCACGTCCTTCCCAGCACCATCTCTTGTCGTCCTTCTGGCTATCGACATGCCTCGTTCGAGAAAAGTCGCTACCCAGCGCATGAATGCCGGCGCCCAGCGCTAGCGCTACCCGATAGACACTGTTCGGCAGCTCCCGGCTACCCAGTATCGCCGGACGTGCCGTGCGCAGTACACCAGCCTTCTCACGCCCGATGACTTCGATATCGGTGCCGAGAAAGGCCGCATGATCCTGAGCGATCGTCGTGATGATCGCCACATCCGCATCGATGACATTGACCGCATCCAGGCGGCCGCCAAGACCGATTTCCAGAACCGCCAGTTGAGGATGGCGCTCGGCGATCGCCCAGAAAGCGGCCAGAGTGCCAACCTCGAAATAGGTCAGACTGATCGGTTCAGGTGCGAGCCGTGCTTCTTCGACACGCTCGAACCCCTCAACCAGCAGTTCATCCGAAGCTTCGACACCATCGAGGCGCAAACGCTCGTTGTAGCGCAGTAGATGGGGTGAGGTATAAGTAGCCACAGACAGGCTGTGAGCACGCGCCAGCGCCTCGAGCATGGCCACCGTGGAGCCCTTGCCGTTGGTGCCCGCCACGCTGATGACGCGCTCAGCGAGAGGCGCGTCGCTCAATCCCATACGACGTGCCACTTCGGCCACTCTATCGAGACCAAGATCGATGCTGACCGGATGCTCATGTTCGATTTTCGCCAACCACTCGGCCAGCGTCATACTATCGCTCATTCAGCGGTCGGCATCCTGCGGTGCTTCCTCGTCGAGAGGCAACTCTTCCTGCAGTTCATCCGGTTCTTCACCCAGTTCCACCGGTGCCCCAAGCAAAGGCTGATGGGTCAATTTGCGTAATATGCCGCCTAGGCGTTCACGCATTTCCTGACGATGAACGATCATATCCACCGTTCCGTGTTCGAGCAGGAATTCACTGCGCTGAAAACCCTCCGGCAATTGCTCCCGCACGGTCTGCTCGATGACCCTCGGCCCGGCAAAACCGATCAAGGCATTGGGCTCTGCAACATTGAGATCGCCGAGCATGGCAAGCGATGCCGAGACCCCACCAAATACCGGATCGGTGAGCACGGAGATATAAGGAATGCCCGCCTGCTTGAGCCGCTCCAGCGCTGCGGAGGTCTTGGCCATCTGCATCAATGAGAACAGAGCCTCCTGCATACGCGCGCCGCCCGAGGCGGCAAAACAGATAAAGGGAATGTTCTCATCCAGCGCAATGCGCGCAGCGCGCACGAATTTTTCGCCGACTATCGCACCCATCGAGCCGCCCATGAAGGTGAACTCGAAGGCCACGACCACTACCGGCAGTCCATCCAGCATGCCGCGCATGGCGATCAGCGCATCGTCTTCGCCGGTTTCCTTCTGCGCTGCGTTGAGACGATCGCGATACTTCTTGGAGTCGCGGAACTTGAGGCGATCGACGGGTTGAAGTCCTGCCGCTATCTCTTCGCGCTCTTCCTTGTCCAAGAACCAGTCCAGTCGCTTACGTGCCGTCAAGCGAAGATGATGATCGCACTTAGGACAAACCTCATGATGCTTCTCGAGCTCGGGAAGATAGAGCACGGCATCGCATTTGGGGCACTTACGCCAGAGACCATCGGGCACGCTTGAACGTCGGTCATTACGTTGAATGCGCCCCATGGACGGAACGATCTTGTCTAGCCAACTCATGGTCAAGAGGTTTCCGTATTGCTGCTGTTGTTGATATCCGAAGGCCCCGCCATTCGGATGCGAAATCGAAAAACATCTGACGACTATTGGACGTCAGGCGTCCAGCGCGTGACGCATTTCACTCAATAGCCCCTTGAGTTCATCGCTTGCACGTTCGGGCCGCTCACAATTATCGGCGATACGCGACACCAGCGCACTACCGACGACCACGCCATCGGCCACCTTCCCTACCGCTGCGGCAGTGTCTCCATCGCGGATGCCGAAACCGACGCACAGAGGGATCGATGTCAATTGGCGCAGTGATTCGAGCTGTCGATCGATGCTGGTCACGTCCAGCGTTGCGGCACCGGTCACGCCCTTGAGCGAAACATAGTAGAGATATCCTTCGCCATGAGCACAGATAGTCGCGGCCCGCTCTTTCGAGGTAGTCGGCGCCACCAGGAAGATCGAGTGCAGGTGATGCTCCTTGAACAGCGGCGCTATCTCATCAGCCTCTTCCGGCGGCATATCCACGACCAGCACGCCGTCGACACCAGATGCGGAGGCCTGCTCGGCAAATGCCTGCAAGCCCATGCGCTCCAAGGGATTGAGATACCCCATCAAGACCACCGGGGTCTCGTTATCCTGCTGACGGAATTCCTGCACCATGGCAAGAATATGCGTCAGGCGGACATTGTGCTTGAGCGCCCGCTCACATGCTTTCTGGATTACCGGCCCATCGGCCATGGGATCGGAAAACGGCATGCCGAGCTCGATCACATCCGCACCGGCCTCGACCAGCGCATGCATGAACCCGACGGTATGCTCTGGCGCCGGATCGCCCGCGGTAATGAAGGGGATCAGGGCGGTACGCTCCTGCTCCTTGAGGTCAGCGAAGCGTTGGTCAATACGATTCATTCTTCTATATCCCCCAAAGACGAAAGTTCAAAGCAGCGAACGAAGACCAGACCAGGCGGAAGCGGCTGAAAATGCGCAGTGTACTGAAACGTACATGAGCAATTTGAAGGCGCTTCCAACGCCGTATGGTCGAGTGCAGCCATTTGAAATTCGCCTTTAAAATTCGACGCCATCTATTTTGGCCACCGTCAAAATATCCTTGTCGCCGCGTCCGGATAGATTGACGACGATATGCTGGTCGGCGCGCATAGTCGGTGCGAGCACCTTGGCATGCGCCAGGGCGTGAGCGGATTCCAGTGCGGGCATGATGCCTTCGACATGGGTGAGCTCACGAAAGGCCTCGAGCACCTCCGCGTCATTGGCCGCGACATACTCCACGCGGCCAACATCTTTCCATAGCGCATGTTCCGGCCCAACCCCCGGGTAGTCGAGGCCTGCCGAGATGGAATGAGTCTCGAGCACCTGCCCGCCTTCGTCGGACATCAGGTAGGTGCGATTGCCATGCAACACACCTCGAGGTGCATTGGCGCTCAATGGTGCCGCATGGCGACCGGTTTCGACACCGTCTCCGCCCGCTTCGACACCGATCATGTGTACATCTTCATCCTCGACGAAGGGATAGAACAGCCCCAGCGCGTTGGAGCCGCCACCGACGCAAGCAATCAGTGTATCCGGCAAGCGTCCGATCTGCTCGAGTGACTGCTTGCGGGCTTCACGTCCGACCACCGAATTGAAGTCGCGCACCAGCAGCGGATAGGGATGGGGCCCGGCCACGGTACCGATGATATAGAAGGTATCGTCGACATTGGTGACCCAGTCGCGTAACGCCTCGTTCATCGCATCTTTCAGGGTGCGCGAACCGGACTCGACGGGGATGACGTTGGCGCCCAGCAGGTGCATACGATAGACGTTGAGCTTCTGGCGCTGAACATCCTCGGCGCCCATGTAGACATCACACTTGAGCCCCAGGCGCGCCGCCACCGTGGCGGTAGCGACACCATGCTGACCGGCCCCGGTCTCCGCGATGACCCGCGGCTTGCCGCCCTTCTTGGCCAGTAGCGCCTGACCAATGGTGTTGTTCACCTTGTGGGCACCGGTGTGGTTGAGATCTTCGCGCTTGAGCCAGATCTGCGCACCGCCGAGCTGGCGTGACCATCGTTCGGCGTGATACAGCGGCGATGGACGGCCGACATAGTGCGCCAGATCACGGTCGAATTCCGCCTGAAAGTCCGGATCATCGCGAAGACTCATGTAGGTCTTCTCCAGATCTTCCAGCGCGAAGCTCAGAGTCTCCGAGACGAACCGGCCACCATAGGGACCGAAGTGGCCACGGGCATCGGGTAGACGGGTCAGATCGCTGAACTTGGACACGAAAGATACCTCTTGGGGTCGCTTGTGGGAGCCGCTTGGACTCAAGGCCGTTGAGCGAGAAATACTTGATCGATGAATGCACGAATTCGTGCAGGATCCTTGATGCCGCGAGAGCGCTCGACACCTCCCGAGACATCCACCGCATAGGGGCGGACTGCGCGAATGGCCTCGCCGACATTGGCTGCAGTGAGACCACCGGCGAGAATAACAGGTTTTGCATGCGTTGCGGGGATTCGCGACCAATCGAAGGTATCTCCGGTGCCCCCGGGTACTCCCGGTTTATAGGCATCGAGCAGCAGCCCGCGCGCCTCGTCATACGCCTGCGCTGCAGCCTGTAGATCGAGCCCATCGCGCATACGCAGCGCCTTGATCCAGGGACGCGCCGTCTGGGCGCAGAGCGCCGGCGATTCGTCGCCATGGTATTGAACCAGGTCCAGATAGGCTTCGCAGCGGTGGATAAACTCCGGGCGTTGGTCGACGAACAAGCCTACCCGGGTAACGAAGGCCGGCACCCGGGCAGCGAGATGCGCCAAGCGCCCCGCATCGATCGCTCGCTGACTGCCCGGCCACAGCACGAAACCCAGCGCGTCCACGCCGGCGGCCACCGCCGCATCGACATCTTCTTCCCGGGTCAGGCCGCAGATCTTGACCCGGGTACGACCTATCGTGGGTTCGCTCATGTCATGTCTCCTCGAGAGGCAGGTCTCCGCCAGGCGATGCACGGGCGCCGGCTGCCTCAGCTTCTGGCAGTCGACGACGGTGACGCATCCTGGGGCTGTCGGGCAGCGCCCGTTCACCCGTCCATTCTCCTAGAAACGCGAGCAGATTGGGACCTAGCGGCTCCCGGGGCAACGCAAAGCGCTCTGCATAGATCGAGTCGACGAAATGCAGGCCGCATCCTGGCGCCGTGACATTGGCCCGGGTGCGATCCTGCAGCCTCAGCAGGTGCGCCATGTAGTTAGTGTCCTGCTCCCCCTTGCCTACCGCCACCAGCGCGCCGGCAATATTGCGAATCATGTGATGCAGGAACGCATTGGCCTGAACGTCGATCACCACCAGCGGACCGTAGCGATTGACTTCGATGAAGTGCAGATGGCGCCAAGCGGACCTGGATTGACAGCCCGCTGCCCTGAAACTCGAGAAGTCGTGCTCGCCCACCAGCACCTGCGCCGCCTGGTGCATGTGCGCAGCGTTCAGGGGCTCGCGGCACCAGGTGGTATTGGCACGCTCCAGCACCGGACGGCTGGGCTGATTGAGAATCACGTAGCGGTAACGGCGGGCCAAGGCCAAAAAACGCGCATGGAAATCATCCGCCACGGGGGCGGCCCAACGCACCGCGATGTCCCGGGGGAGATTGACGTTGGCGCCGTATACCCAGGCCTTGAGGCTACGCGGCACGGGCACGTCGAAATGCACGATTTGACGAGTGGCATGCACACCACTGTCGGTGCGGCCGCTACACAGCACCTTGATCGGCGCTGCGGCCACCTTGCTCAGCGCCTTCTCGAGGGCAGCCTGTACCGAGGGTGCGTGCCTGAGGCGTTGCCAACCACAGTAGCCACTGCCGTCATACTCCACGCCAAGGGCCAGGCGCCCACGCAAGGGGCGGGTATCATCCAAAAACTCGAATAGAGGCATCGACGCTCAAGATTCATGCTAATGAGAAGAGCGTATTTTATACATCTGCCGGCTCAATGTCTTTTCCGAGATCAAATCAAGCGCTGCGTTGAGTCGTTCGAAGGTAATCTTGATACCACCCCCGATATCCATGCACAGCAAAGAGTCGATTATCATGATGTGCCAGCAATAATGCCCCTCAGCGAGGGGCATTATCGGCCTGGATGATGTCTGGCTTTCTTCAACCAGCCTCAATGTCTAAAAGTATCGGGGGCGGAATGTTGCTCATTCCTGCGTCCGGGTTCGAAGGTGATTTCCTGGATATCCCAGCTTTCGCCGTTGTCGTCTTCCTGACCAGACGCCGTCGCGTTCTTCCCATCGGGTCCGGCCATATCCAGACGCCCCGGATAAACGATTTCCGAAGGCTCCCCCACGTGACGTGACGAGTTCGTTGCCTGCAGGCTCGGTGGCTGATAGTCGATAACATGCTCATCGACGCTGCAAGTCCTCTCTTTTTCGTTGCCAGCCTCTACGGCAAGTGTCTCGAAGGTGGTCTCAGAGGTGTCGCTTTCATCCATGAGCGGAGACTGAGCTGCTTCGGAAAGTGCCTTCTCCTGTACCGCCTGATCGAAAACTGCCTCGTCGTGCTGTGCATCAAACCCCGCCATCAAACGCTGTACTTCCTGGTGGTAGGCGGGCTGAGCATGATTCTGCAGAAAATCCGCTTCGCGCTCGGCGGCCTCGCGCTCGTCCAGCGCTATGTATACCGACAGTAGCCTGAGACGCAGGTCATGACGCTCCGGAGCATTCTTCAACTCCTGCTCCAGCAGCTCGCGCGCGGCGGCATGACGACCATAGGCAATGAACACATCCGCATCGTTAAGGGTATGTGTCTGAGCCCGCTGATCCTGGAATTCGTCCTCATCAACACTCATGGAAACCGTCGGCACGTCCGCTTCAAACTGCGTCTCGAACTGCATCTCGGGCCACGTCATGGCTGCATCATCGCCCTTCTCGATCGTTTGCGATGGCGGTTGATCGCGATCGCTATCGTTCTGCTTGTCGTCCCGAGTGCGTTGACGTCGACGCAGCACAGCAAAAGGTAGCAACAACGCGATCGCGGCAATCCCACCGATAGTGATCATATTGCCTTTCATTTGCTGCAGCAGGCTCGACAGTCCGATGCCGCTACCGGTGCTTTCCAACGGATCGGGCCGCAAGGAAGCCATAAGTTGATCATGGAGTCCTTCCACACTCTGCCTCAGGCTGGCCATCATGCCCCCGAGCTGATCGCTCTGCTCACGAACCTGGGCCAGCGTTTCGTTGGTGGTTTTCAAATTCGATTCCAACGCATCCAGGCGTTCGTTCTGGCGCGTGGTTGCAGCCTCTAGATCCCCGACACTGACGAGGCCGGCCTGTATGACCGATGCATCGGTCATATCGGCGATAATATCGCCATCTTGCTCCGCGCCGGCAGTGGCTGGCGGTGCGTGCTCAAGAGAGACGTTAGTCTCCGGCACGCTCTTCAGCTCGTCGGTGGCAGCCGATACTCGCCCGGCATTGGCTTCTTCGATCGCACGGTATACGGCTTGCGCCGCCTCGGCATCGACCATGATCATGCCAGCGGGCGCGGCACTCGACTGCTCGTCGGTGGCAGCGGTCTCGACTACAATCGGCTGAGCGGAGCGCCAGATCTGATTCTGCTCAAGCACCTGTTGACGCGCCTGAGCCGAGCTGAGAGCGGTCATTGCGGCTCGTGAAGGAACATCAAGCACGGCGCCGGCCTGCAATGTATTGATGTTGTCTGCCTCAAAGGCACCCGGATTCTCCCGGAACAGGGCCAACATCGTCTGCTCGACGCTGGCATCGAATTGACGACGGATGCCATCGGCAAGGCTCCACAATGTATTGCCGGCCTCCACGACGAGCTGGCGTTGCGCCCCATCAACATCGGCCGCCTTCTCAGTGGCGTCGACCATTGCCTCCGGTTGGACAGGCAATACGACACGCTGATCCGCCGCGGCCTTGGGCCAGGCATCTTGTACTTTGGGCTTCGACGTTTGCGCTGCGGTCAACAAAGAAGGCCCGAGGGTGTATGCCGGAGGGTCTAGTAGAAGATTCACCTGTCGACGCTGCTCGCCCCCCGGCCATTCCAGGGTCAGCAGCAACTCGAGATAGGGCTCCTTGACCGCCTGTTCGGTACTCAACAGCAATACGGGGTCTCCCCCCTCAAGGCTCATCGATAGCTGCAGATCATCGATCAAGGCCGCACGAGGTAGCCCGGCTTCCTGAAAATCAGCCTTGTCCGCCAGATGCGCGCGAAGCCGGCTTGGGTCTATACCCTGCAAATCGACCAGTGGAATACGCGCGCGCAAGGGTTCATCCAGACGAGACTGAACCTGCATCTCGGCCAGGCTTAGCGCCTGTAATCCAGGACTGACGGCAGCGAGGGTGGTCGCGGCGATCAATGGAAGTATACGTTTCATGGTCATTCCCCTAGCGCATTTCACCGCTCGGATTTGCTTCCGACCCATTCATGGCAGATAGCGGCACGGTGTTGTTTGAATACCTGTCTCGTCTTCGTCGCTCCCTCCTCACTAGCCCCAACGCAACGACGCCTCCCGAGGGAGGCGTCGTGACAGGTGGAAACCGGTCTGCAGGGTTATTGCTCGCGCAATATTCCCAGCATTCGCTTGAGCGGTTCCGCGGCACCCCAGAGCAATTGGTCACCCACACTGAAGGCGGTCAGATACTCGCCGCCCATGGCCAGCTTGCGCAGTCGCCCCACCGGGACGTTCATGGTGCCGGTAACGGCGGCAGGCGTCAGACCCTGGAGCGTCGCCTCTTTCTCGTTGGGGATGACCTTGACCCAGTCGTTGTGCCTAGCCAGACGATCCTCTATCTCATCTATCGGCACATCCTTTTTTAACTTGATAGTGAAAGCCTGGCTGTGGGAGCGCATGGCACCAATGCGCACACAGAGGCCGTCGATAGGAATCGGGTTGTCACCATGACCCAGAATCTTGTTGGTCTCGACACCGCCTTTCCACTCCTCCTTGCTCTGGCCGTTATCCATGGCCTTGTCGATCCAGGGCAGCAGACCACCCGCTAGGGGGGCACCGAAGTTGTCGATGGGAAAGTCGCCACCGCGCATCGCCTCGGATACCTTGCGATCGATCTCGAGGATAGCGCTGGCCGGGTCATCGAGTTCCTGCTGCACGGCGTCACGCAGTGATCCCATCTGGCTGAGCAGTTCCCGCATGTGCTTGGCGCCAGATCCCGAGGCGGCCTGATAGGTCATGGAGGTCATCCATTCGATCAGGTCGGCCTCGAACAACCCACCAAGCCCCATCAGCATCAGGCTGACGGTGCAGTTACCGCCGACAAAGGTCTTGGTGCCCTGGGCCAACTGGGCATCGATCACATGACGATTGACCGGGTCGAGCACGATGGTTGCGTCATCCGCCATGCGCAGCGTGCTCGCCGCATCCAGCCAATAGCCCTTCCAGCCCGACTCGCGTAGCGGCTTATAGACTTCGCCGGTGTAGTCACCGCCCTGGCAGGTAACGATCACGTCGAGCGCCTTGAGCGCTTCTTGATCGAAAGCGTCCTTGAGTGGCGGCACGTCCACGCCAATATCCGGCCCCGGCTGGCCGACCTGGGAGGTGGTGAAGAAGACCGGCTCGATACCGGCGAAGTCGTTGTCTTCGCGCATACGATGCATGAGCACGGAGCCGACCATGCCCCGCCAACCGATGAATCCGACTTTCAACATAAGGGAGTCCTCCTGGAATAGGGTGTCTACGAGCAGTACGTCATAGGATGTATCCTAGGATACACCATGCACCTCACGCCTGACGAAAGGCCTCGAACACGGCGTCGCCCATCTCGCGAGTAGACACCTGATGTGTTCCCGAGTAAGCGATGTCGGCGGTACGCAGATTGTCGTCCAGCACACGTCCCACCGCGGCCTCGATACGCTCGGCCAGCACCGGCTCGTCCAGCGAGTAACGCAGCAGCATGGCCACGGACAGAATGGTCGCCAGCGGATTGGCCACGCCCTTGCCGGCGATATCCGGTGCGCTGCCGTGGCAAGGCTCGTACATGCCCTGATTGCGCTCGTTGAGCGAGGCGGAGGGCAACATGCCGATGGAACCGGTGAGCATGGCCGCCGCGTCGGAAAGAATATCGCCGAACATGTTGCCGGTGACCATGACATCGAACTGCTTGGGGGCCCGCACCAGCTGCATGGCGGCGTTGTCGACGTACATATGACTGAGCTCGACATCCGGATACTCCGGTGCCAGCCGATTCATGACCTCGCGCCACAGCATGGTGACTTCGAGCACGTTGGCCTTGTCCACGCTGCACAGCCTGCGGCCGCGTTTACGCGCCATCTCGAAGGCGGCACGACCGATGCGCTCGATTTCCGCCTCGGAATAGACGTAGGTATTGAAGCCCACCCGCTGACCATCGCGCTCCTCGATGCCCCGCGGCTGACCGAAGTAGATGCCGCCGGTGAGCTCCCGCAGGATCATGATGTCGAGCCCGGACACCACCTCGGGTTTCAAGCTCGAGGCTTCCGCCAGCTGCGGATAAAGCAGCGCCGGACGCAGATTGGCGAATAGCCCAAGGTGCTTGCGCAGTCCCAGCAGCCCCTTCTCCGGGCGCTTTTGAATATCCTCGAGACTGTCCCACTTGGGGCCGCCTACGGCGCCCAGTAGAATAGCGTCCGCGGCCTGCGCCTTCTCTAGCGTTGTCCTGGGTAATGGATCGCCCTCGGCATCGTAGCCGGCACCACCCACCAGGGCGTCTTCCAACTCGATATCAAGGCCGTCCTGCTGACAGGCCTTGAGAATCTTGACCGCCTCGGCGGTGATTTCCGGGCCGATACCATCCCCGGGTAGAACGAGAATCTTGCGACTCATGGTGTCTCTCTAAAATAGGATATTTTTAGAATGAAGATGAAATTGTTAAAACGCCGCGAGCAAAGATCAGCCAACTTTTAACGTCGAGTGATCGAGTGCAGCACGCTTAACCCCGAAACAGCCAGGGTTGAGCTTCACGATGGCGTAGTTCGAAATCACGAATCGCCCCCTCGTGCTCCAGCGTCAGGCCGATATCATCCAGGCCGTTGAGCAGGCAGTGCTTGCGGAACTCATCGACCTCAAACCTCAGCACCTCGCCACTCGGTGTGGTGACGGTCTGGGCCTCGAGATCCACCTCGAGACGATAGCCCTCGTCGGCCTCGACTTCCTGGAACAGTCGCTCGACGGTCTCTTCATTCAGCGGCACCAGCAGGATGCCGTTCTTGAAGGCGTTGTTATAGAAGATGTCGGCAAAGCTCGGCGCAATGACCACGCGAAAACCGAAATCCTCGAGCGCCCAGGGCGCATGCTCCCGGGAACTGCCGCAGCCGAAGTTGCGGCGTGTCAGCAGGATGCTGGCGCCCTGATAGCGCGGTTGGTTGAGCACGAAATCCGGGTTCACCGGGCGGCTTGAGGCATCCTGGCCCGGATAGCCTTCATCGAGATAGCGCAACTCATCGAACAGGTTAGGGCCAAAGCCGGTGCGCTTGATCGATTTCAGAAACTGCTTCGGAATGATCAGGTCGGTGTCGACATTGGCGCGATCGAGAGGCGCTACCAGACCCTGGTGCTGTTTGAGTGCTTGCATGGCTCAGGCCTCCTGGGACTGCTGGGTAACGTTGCGAACATCCACGAAGTGGCCCGCGATCGCGGCAGCAGCGGCCATGGCCGGACTCACCAAATGGGTACGACCACCGTACCCTTGGCGCCCCTCGAAGTTGCGATTCGAGGTGGAGGCGCAATGTTCCCCGGCACCCAGCTTGTCCGCGTTCATGGCCAGACACATGGAACAACCCGGTTCACGCCACTCGAAGCCCGCCTCGAGGAATATCTTGTCGAGCCCCTCGGCTTCCGCCTGGCGCTTGACCAGGCCGGAGCCCGGCACCACCATCGCCAGCGCGATGGAATCGGCAACCTTCTTGCCCTTGGCGACCTTGGCGGCCTCGCGTAGATCCTCGATGCGCGAGTTGGTACAGGAACCGATGAATACCTTGTCGAGGCGAATATCGGTGATCTTCTGGCGCGGCGCGAGCCCCATGTATTCCAGGGCCCGAGTCACCCCACGCTTGACGGTGTCATCGGCGATGGCGTCGGGATCCGGCACTTCACCTTCGATGGGTGCCACCATTTCGGGACTGGTACCCCAGCTTACCTGGGGTGCGATCTCGGCCGCATCCAACACCACCTCCTTGTCGAATATCGCATCGTCGTCCGAAACCAATTCGCGCCAGGCGGCCACGGCGGCGTCCCATTGTTCGGCAGTCGGCGCGTAGGGACGCTCACGCAGATAGTCGATGGTGGTGTCGTCGACACCGACCAAGCCTACTCGGGCGCCCGCTTCGATGGCCATGTTGCAGATGGTCATGCGACCTTCCATGGACAGATCGCGAATCGCGCTACCGGCGAACTCGATGGCGCACCCCGTGCCTCCGGCGGTACCAATACGGCCGATCACCGCCAGCACGATATCCTTGGCGGTTACGCCGGTCCCCAGTTTACCCTCGACCCGCACCCGCAGATTCTTCATCTTCTGGGCCAGCAGACACTGGGTAGCCAGCACGTGCTCGACCTCTGAGGTGCCGATACCGTGGGCCAGGGCGGCAAAGGCGCCGTGAGTCGCGGTATGCGAATCGCCACAGACGACCGTCATGCCCGGCAGGGTCGCACCCTGCTCCGGGCCCACCACATGAACGATGCCTTGGCGGGCGTCATTGATACGAAATTCCTCGATGCCGAAAGCCTCGCAGTTATCATCCAGGGTCTGTACCTGAATCAGCGATACCGGATCGATGATGCCGGCGTTACCGGCCGCGCGTTCGACAAGGGTGGTCGGCACATTGTGATCCGGGGTGGCCAGATTGGCGTCCAGTCGCCAGGGTTTACGTCCGGCCAGACGCAAGCCTTCGAAGGCCTGAGGCGAGGTCACCTCATGCAGCAGGTGTCGGTCGATATAGATCAGTGCACTGCCGTCATCCCGCTGCATCACAAGATGCTGGGACCATAATTTATCGTAAAGCGTCTGGCCTGCCATATCCTTCTCCCGGGCTTTTGGCCCTGCCTTTGTCTGATCACGTGCTGTCTGGTCGATTATCGCGACTTTTCCCACGACAGATGCTGTTCTTTAAGAAATAGTCTCACGCGGCTCGAGCATAAAAGCAATTCATGTTATTTATGCTTTGGATTCCACAAAGGAATGTATACAGCCTGGAAGATCTACGAATGGACACTCAGAGTCTGCAAGCCTTTCTCGCTGTCGCCAACAACGGCTCCTTCTCTTTAGCCGGCGAACAGCTTTATCTGACCCAGCCGGCGGTCAGCAAGCGCATTGCCACGCTGGAGGATCAGATCGGTGCGCGCCTATTCGACCGCATCGGTCGTCGGGTCAGCTTGACCGAAGCCGGTCAGGTATTGCTGCCACGGGCTCGGGAAATCCTGGTCATGGTCGACGACAGCCGCCAGGCACTGGCCAACCTGGCGGGCGATGTCCGGGGCAGCTTGACCATGGCCACCAGCCACCACATCGGCCTGCATCGCTTGCCCCCGATACTCAAGGCCTATACGCAAGCTCATCCCGAGGTGCACATGGACCTGCGCTTTCTCGATTCGGAACAGGCGTATCAAGGCGTGCTGTCCGGTGACCTGGAGATGGCCGTGGTCACTCTGGCGCCGGCACCCGACCCTCGCTTGACCGTGGTCCCGGTATGGATCGACCGACTGCGTTTCGTCTGCGGCAAGGAACATCCCCTGGCCAGGCAAGATCGAGTGGCGTTGTCGACATTATCGGAGCACGATGCGGTACTTCCCGGGCATCTGACCTTCACCCGAAGCATCGTCCTCGACACCTTTGCCCAAGATGGACTTCATGTGAACGTCGGACTGTCGACCAACTATCTGGAAACACTGAAGATGATGGTCACGATCGGCTTGGGGTGGAGCGTGTTGCCCGAGACGCTGATCGACGATGAAGTGCATATTTTATCTATCGAGCATCGCCCCATCGAGCGCCCTCTGGGCTATCTGGTACACAAGAACCGAACACTCTCGAATGCAGCGCGCTCGATGCTTTCGCTGCTTGATGATGCAGCAACGCCCAAGGCTCGGGCGCTATGACCTAGCCTGGGGCGTTGCGTGTGCACGTCGGCAGCTTGTTACACAATCCCTCGCTACTCGTCGTCTTCGCCTGGCGTTAGATGGCCCAGTACTTCGGGAATCGTCTGACGCACATAGCGACCCGGCGCGGGCTCGATGATGTTCAGCTCGCCCTCTCCGGGTTGACGGGCCGGGACCTGCTTGCTGGTATCGGCGTAGCCGTTGTCCGTCATCCATTTCTGCCAGTGCGGCCACCAGGACCCTTCGTTGAAGGTCGCATTCTCGAACCACTGATCGGCGCTGTTGGGCAACTCGTCATTGGTCCAGTAGCCGTACTTGTTCTTGCTGGGCGGATTGACGATACCGGCGATATGGCCTGAACCGCCGAGCACGAACGTCACCGGCCCCTTGGGCAACTGCGTGCCGTAATAGGTCGAATTCCACTTGGCGATGTGGTCTTCCTTGGCCGAGATGAAGTAGCTGGGCGTGGAGATCTTGCGCAGATCGATCTTGACCCCGTCGAGTTCGATGCCACCGGGCTCGACCAATCGGTTTTCCAGATACATGTTGCGCAGGTACCAACCATGAGTGCCCGCCGGCAGATTGGTACCATCGGTGTTCCAGTACAGCAGGTCGAAGGCGGCCGGCGCTTCGCCCTTGAGATAGTTGTTGATGTAAAACGACCAGAACAGATCCTTCTCGCGCAGCAGGTTGAAGGAGAACGCCATGATGCGGCCATCCAGATAACCATCCGCCTCGAGCTGACGATCGATGCCTTCGAGCGCCGCCTCGCTGAGAAACACACCGATCTCACCGGGATCGCGGAAATCCTGCAGAGTGGCCATATAGGTGACCGAGCGCACCTTACGACCGCGTCGCGTGCTGGTCAGATAGGCTACTGTCGAGGCCGCCAAGGTGCCGCCGACACAGTAACTGAGCAGATTGACCGACTTTTCGCCGCAAGCCTTCTCGATGGCTTCCATGGCGGCGATCGGCCCTAGCTGCATATAATCGGCCCAGGTGATGTCACGCTGCTCGACGCCTGGATTGCGCCAGGAAATGAGAAAGACGGTATGACCCTGGTCGACCAGCCATTTCATCAACGAGTTGTCTTGGCGCAAATCGAGGATGTAGTACTTGTTGATCCAAGGGGGAATGACCAGCAAGGGGGTCTTGAACGTCTTTTCGGTGGTAGGGCGATACTGAATCAATTGAATCAGTTCGTTTTCATAGACAACATCACCGGGGGTTACGGCGATGTTGTCACCGATACGAAAGGCTTCGCGATCGGTCATCGCCACATTCAGGCCTTCCGCCGAATTGGCAAGATCTTCCCGTAGACGCTGCAATCCATCGATCAGATTCTGACCCTTGGTTTCCAGGGTCCGACGCATCACTTCGGGATTAGTGGTGACGAAATTGGTCGGCGCCATCGCACTCATGTACTGGCGCGCATAGAATTCGAGACTGCCTTTTTGTTTGTCTGTAAGATTATCGATCCCCTCGATCAGCTCGTTCATCGTGCGCACCGACAGCAGATACTGCTGCATGATGTAGCGATAGAAAGGCTCGTTTTGCCAGGCTTCATCTCGGAAACGGCGATCGGAGCGCTCCGGTTCGATGATCGTCTCTCCCGGCTCGGCATCACCATAAAACGTCTGTGCGGTCTGCTGCCAGAGACGCATCTGATCCTGTGCTAGACGCATCTGCGCGCCATAAAGCAACTGGGGATTGCTTGCCAGTGCCTCCGCACCCCGGCGCAAACTTTCTTTCATGTCTCCAAGAATCGACTCACCGGCTTCACTAGGCATCATGCGCGTCAGCAATTCCTGCGTCAGCGCCTGATACTCATGATTGATCGCTCCGAGCTTTTCCATCCACTGCTCGTCAACGAATGGTCCAAGCTCGAATTGGGAATCTGACTGCATACACCCCCCTATGCTCCTGGCGCATCTTTATTGAGTATATCCCGGCATACCAACGTGCAAGCCTCACTGCACGAGACTTGCACCTTGTACCAGGATCACATTGCCAAGGCCGGTATTGCCGGCCTTTTATCGATCAACTGTTCTTGGTATTGCGCGAGCTAGTGGACTTGGATGATTCAGCAGTCGATTTTGCCGAATCGGCAGCCATCTTGGTCGCTTCCTGGCCTTGACGCGCCGCTTCATTCATCTGATTCATGGTCTGCTGGCCGGCGTCGGAAAACGCCTTCTGCAGCTCTTCACGAAACTTGACGCTCAGATCGGACATGGCCCGAGCATCTTCCATCATCTGCTGCGACAGCTCGTTCATCAGCTCGGTCTGACGGCTTGCAAAGTCACGCATGTCGTCCGCATCCTTGATTTCAGAAGCAGCACGCACACGCTCGGTGCCCATCTGGCTATAGCGTTTCATTGACTCCAACTGGAACTGAGTCATCTTTTCCATGTTGTCGAGCATGACGCCATTGAGCTTACGCATCGGCTCGAAGAAGTTGCGAGTCTGCTCGGTCAAGGCGTTGTACATCTGCTCTTGCTGATCGGTGCGTGCCATATCGAGTACCTCCTGATAAAAATCGTCATTATCGTGGTAGTGCACTTTTTGCTGCACTGCACAAAGCGTAGACGCTGCACTGGCAAGTTGCAACAAGTTCACGCTGATATAACCAGGTCGCGCTCCTAGAATTCATCGACCCGATCGGTTTTACACCTCAGTTCTGTGTCTTTCGTGATTTGCTGCGAGAGGAGCTCGCGGCGCTTGAGCGTGTCGAGGATGTATTATCGCTTTTCGCATTTGCCTTTTTTTCCGACGCCTCTTGTTTCTCCTGCGTTGCGGATGAAGATGATGCCGTGACATTGCTTCCCGCCTGGCGAAACATGTCCAGCATCATTTGCTGATAATTGCCAAAATTGGCCATTCCCTGGTTTAGCCCCTGATTCAAGTTCTGGCTGAGCCCTGTTTGCAGGAAGGGTTGCATTAGACTCCAGGGATCGTAACCGTCGACGCCGGCTTCCATTTGCTGCTGGATGCGATTCATCATATCGCGCTGGAATGCCTCGACGTCCGGGAGCCCGAGAGACTCTCGAAACTCTGCCGGGGTGAGATCGAATTCAACGTTGATCTTCATGAAATGTCTCGGTCGCTGAACATTGTTTTCAGTGTAGCAGCAATGCCGATACAAGCACGTCGGCGTTTAACCCCGCCTGGACATTCAACAGCCCGTTCATGTTCGACAATGGAAGACCCCTCAGCGCAGATGGGGCGTATCGACTCGCACCTGCGGATTTTGCGCACGCTGACGCAACAGATGATCCATCAGGGTCAACGCCATCATGGCTTCCGCGATGGGGGTAGCACGAATACCGACACAGGGATCATGGCGGCCTTTGGTAATGACCTCGATGGGATTGCCCTGGACATCGATGGACCGGCCAGGCTGTGTGATGCTCGAAGTGGGCTTGAGTGCCAGATGCGCAATCACCGGCTGCCCCGAGCTGATGCCGCCCAGCACCCCGCCGCCATGATTGGAAAGAAAGCCCTCCGGTGCCATCTCGTCACGATGCTCACTACCGCGCTGGGTCACCGTCGCGAAGCCATCACCGATCTCGACGCCCTTGACCGCATTGATGCTCATCAAACCATGAGCGAGGTCCGCATCGAGTCGATCGAAGACCGGCTCTCCCAATCCCACCGGCACGCCATCGGCAATCACGGTGATACGGGCACCCACGGAATCCTGATCGCGCCGCAATTGATCCATGAAGGCCTCGAGTTCGGCCACTTTATCCGGGTCGGGGCAGAAGAAGGCATTATCATTGACCCCTTCCCAGGACTTGAACTCGATGGGGATAGGGCCGAGCTGACTCATGTAGCCCCGCACGGTGATACCGTGACTTGCCAGGTATTTCCTGGCGATGGCACCGGCGGCGACGCGCATGGCGGTTTCCCGAGCGCTGGAACGACCGCCGCCTCGATAATCGCGAATCCCGTACTTGTGATGGTAGGTATAGTCGGCATGGGCCGGTCGGAACTGGTCCTTGATGTTCGAATAATCCTTGGAGCGCTGGTCCGTATTTTCGATCGTGAGACCGATCGGGGTACCGGTGGTCACGCCCTCGAACACACCGGACAGGATACGCACTCGATCCGGTTCGCGGCGCTGAGTGGTGTGTCGCGAAGAGCCCGGACGACGACGATCCAGATCCTGCTGCAGATCGTCTTCGGTCAGCGACAATCCCGGCGGACAGCCATCGACGATGGCGCCGAGCGCAGGACCATGGCTTTCGCCGCAGGTGGTAACGGTGAATAGCTTACCGAAAGTATTACCGGACATGCTGCGTTCCTCAGAGGGTGTTTACAAAACAGGGCTCAAATAAAATGGTGCGCGTACTCATCGAGTTCGCCCGCGGTCAATACAAACACGCCATGGCCGCCCCGCTCGAACTCGAGCCATAGAAAGGGTACTTCCGGGAAAGTGGCTTCAAGTTGCCGGTCCGAATTGCCCACCTCGACGATCAATACGCCATCGTCTTCGAGATACTCCCGAGCCTCGCGCAACAAACGCCGTACGACGTCCAGTCCGTCATTGCCTGCCCCCAGCGCCAACGCCGGTTCATGACTGAACTCAGCAGGCATAGTGGCTAAGTCTCGAGCATTCACGTAGGGCGGATTGGCGACGATCAGATCGTAGCGCTGACCGGCCACGCCCTCGAACAGATCAGAGAGCACCGCTCGTACCCGCAACCCCACGTCATGAAGGGTGATATTGGCCTTGGCCACCTCCAGCGCCTCGGCACCGATATCGACCAGATCGACCTCGGCGGTGGGCAGATACAGTGCCGAGGCAATACCGATACAGCCCGACCCAGTCCCTATGTCCAATATCCGATCTGGAGGCTGAGCGGGAAACCAGGCGGCAAAACCATGCTCGATCAGCTCGGCGATCGGTGAGCGTGGAATCAGTACGCGTTCATCGACCACAAAGGGATAGCCGGCGAAGAAGGCCTCGCCTAGCAGATAGGGCAAGGGTCGACGTGTCTCGATACGTTTGCGCACCAGTTCAACAAGCCGCTTGCGCTCGGGCTCCAGCAGCCGAGCATCCAGTACCGCCGGGTCGACGTCCCAAGGCAGATGCAGGCCGCCAAGCACCAGTGCCACAGCCTCATCCCAGGCGCTGGCGGTCCCGTGCCCGAAATGAAGGCGGCTTATATGAAACTCACTGGCCGCCCAGCGCAGATAATCCCGCAGGGTGATGAGCTCTAAGGTAAGCTGTTCGTCATTCAGCGTCAGCGTTGAAACAGCGGTCGGTTGAGGGTTCACGCGACATCCTGTCGTTCGAAACGGTCATGGAAAGGATACTAGAAGAGGAATTGTACCTGCCTAGGGGGACGGTTCACAGCCAGGCTCAAGTCGCTATACTGAAGCGCTACGCACAGTATCGGACGCTATCAAGGGCCAGATCATGAGCCGACATCGCCGCGACAACTCAGACGAAGAGATCGCCCTGTTTCGTCAGGCGCTGGAAGATGCCGGCGTGCGAAAGCTTACCTCTGATCGTGCCGATCCGGGCAAGCGCCGACAGGACAAGGCAAGCCTCGGCGAGCGCAGAAGTGCCGCTACCGCGGTGGCAACGGATGTTTTGAGTAGCCGCACCAGCGATGGACGCGTCGAGCCTGTACGTCCCAGCACCCACCTCAATTTTGCGATACCGGACTTACCTTATCGGACCCAGAGCGCCTTGAAACGTGGTCAGATTGTCTGGGAGGCGGGGCTCGATCTGCACGGTTACACCCTCGACGAAGCGCGTCTGGAACTGGAAAGCTTTCTGGCCGAAGCGCGCGACAAACGCATGCGCTGCGTGCTGGTGGTGCATGGCAAGGCGCGCACCAGCGCCGGCAATCTGCTCACCGACTATCCTGTCATCAAGAGCCACGTCAACGCCTGGTTACGAGAGTGGCCCACGGTGTTGGCCTTCTGTTCCGCCCGGGAACTGGATGGCGGTACCGGTGCCGTCTATGTGCTGCTGCGCCGTCGTGGCGAAGTGTAGCCACTGTTCGTACCCTCTCTAAGATGTTGAGATATCATTGAACTGGTGCGCAGCGACCAAGGGATAGCTGCATCTAATCGCAGTGCTCTCCAAGGTCACCTGGTTGCTGCTTGATAGAAACTTACATGCATACAACGTTGATATTGGAGGCTTTGAAGATGGCAGTGAGGCGTTGGCAATAGTAGCGAACCTAGTGCATCATCCGCCATCAGGAGTAAGCATGCATCGTCTTATTTCTAAATAGCCTAGTGTGGGATGACGACCAAGCTTCGGTGGAACCGCATAGAGAAGTGTTGAGGCGTGGCTTGGGGATGTGTCCGCTTCAATTTGACTAAAACAATTTTTTTAAACAAACATAGTTCACAACATGAATATTTTGATGCGCCCTCCGGCTATGACCAGCTTTTTTGGAAAACTTGCCTTAAGCATGCTCGTCCTTCTAGGCATATTCACTACCTCCTCTGCGCTAGCAGTCGAGCGCGATGAGAAAAAGCATTTTGCAGCTTCGACGGCGATCTCTGCGACCTTGACCGCTGCCACTGACAAGCCATGGGTCAGCTTTGGAGGCTGCATCGCAGTTGGCGCAGCAAAGGAGCTTTATGATGATCGCCAATCTGACAACCACTTCGACTGGCAGGACATGAAGTACAACACCTTGGGATGCGCTATCGGCATTCCAATTGGCAAGGGCGCACGATGGCTGTTTACCGATGGCCGTTCGTTCGGATTTCGTGCGAACTTTTAGCCGCGCTCAAAGACTTTCACTTGGGTTCTCTCCAAAATAATTGCAAAGCAGCATTCGCTATTCGATCTCTTGTCTGCGCTTACTTCCGTTTACTGTGACAAGCTTTTCCAAGCATTACTCATCAACAGCGACCATAACGGTCGTTCAACCGCACGATATCATCTTCTCCCAGGTAGGAGCCCGACTGTACTTCGATTAGCTCCAGGGGAATTGAGCCAGGATTTTCGAGCGCATGCACCTGGCCAATGGGAATATAGGTGGATTCGTTCTCGGTGACCAGATAGGTCTTATCGCCGTTGGTGACCCTGGCGGTGCCCGATACCACGACCCAATGCTCGGCGCGATGATGATGCATCTGTACTGACAGCTTGGCTCCAGGCTTCACGGTGATCCGTTTGACCTGGTAACGATGACCGTTGTCGATGGAATCATAGACCCCCCAGGGGCGATACACCTCCCGGTGAGTGTCGGATTCACGGCGCTTCTGGGCATTGAGCGTCTCGACTACCTTTTTGACATCCTGCACCTGGTCCCTGTGGGCGACCAGTACGGCGTCCTTGGTTTCAACGATCACCAGATCATCAACGCCCACCGTGGCCACCAGCCGACTATCGGCATGGACCATCAGATTATGGCCGTTCTCTATCAGCACATCGCCTCGGGTCACGTTACCTCGATCGTCCTTGTCACTCACTTCCCATAGCGTCGTCCAGGAGCCGATGTCGCTCCAGCCAGCATCCAGCGGTACCATGCAAGCCTGCTCGGTTTTCTCCATCACCGCGTAGTCAATCGATTCCGACGGACACGCCCTGAAGGCATCCGCATCGACACGCATGAAGTCGAGATCCTGTTGAGCCCCTTCGATGGCCGCGCGGCATGCTTCTACCATTGCCGGCTGAAAGCGTTCCAACTCTTCCAGGTAGCATTTTGCCTGGAACATGAACATGCCGCTGTTCCAATAATACTCCCCCGAATCGAGATAGTTCTGAGCCGTCGCGAGACCCGGCTTTTCGACGAAGCCTTTTACATGAAACCCTTTACCGCCCAAGGAGGCGCCGCGCTGAATATACCCATAGCCCGTTTCGGGGTGAGTGGGGACGATGCCGAAGGTGACGAGCTGGCCCTCCTCCGCCAGTTCTTTGGCATCATTAATCCGCGCCTGAAACTCGACGACATCCGTGATCAAGTGATCCGCCGCCAATATCAGTAACAGCGCGTTTTCATCCTGGCGCAGGGCCTGCAGGGCGGCGAGGGCAATGGCCGGCGCCGTATTGCGGCCTTCCGGCTCGAGCAGAATAGTGGCCTCGGCAATCCCTTGATCGCGCAGCTGCTCCGCGACCAGGAAGCGGTGTTCTTCATGGCAGATCAGATAGGGTGGCCGATGCGCGATATTTTCCAGGCGCTTCAGCGTTTCCTGAAGCATGCTGCCTTCTCCCGTCAAGGCGAGAAACTGCTTGGGGTTGTATCTGCGCGACAATGGCCACAAGCGCGAACCGCTGCCTCCGGCCATGATGACGGGGGTAAACAACACTTACACTCCTTTTGACTGGATGGCATCCAGATAAGCCCCAGGAGCCGTATCGACCGCAACGGAGGCCGCTCTAATTCGCGGGTTTTCCTGTGGCCGGCTCGCTCACCATCTCCTGGCCATCTTCGCCTCGCGAATCACGATTGGCTTCGTAGCGATCCAGCGCCTGTACCGCCAGATGGCGACCCAAGCGAATCAGGGCGTCGGCACGATGAAACTCATAAGCGCCACATACCGTCTTGGGTATCTCGACCAGGATATCCGGCGGATAGCCTGCAATCTTGTACTTGGCAAGCGCCCCCTGGGTGATCTCGAAGGAGGCAAGCATGATATCAAGCTTACTCCATGCTCGTTCTGCGGCGCGCTTGTGCTTGTTCGTCACATCTGCCTTTTCGTTAGTGTCATCGTTGTCTTCATCTTCTTCTTGAGGACCACTAAACATGCGGTGGGCCCGCTCACGTACCCATTTGGAAAAGCCCTTGCCCTGAGCCTCAAGCTCGGCTTCCCGAGCATGCTCCTTGGCAGCCTCATCCTCCGGTAGTAGCTCCTCAAGAGACACCGGTTGGTGAGACTGCGCCGTGGCATTGACCGCTAGTACCAGATCAGTGCGCGTCGACACCGTGGGGATGATCGGCAACGGATTCATCAATCCACCATCCACCAATATCTGACCATCGAGGCTGACCGGGGTGATGATGCCGGGCACGGCGATCGAGGCACGAATCGCCTGCAAGAGCGGCCCATTTTGAAACCACACTTCGCGCTGACGATTGAGATCCGTGGCCACGGTCGTCAGCGGAATGGGCAAGTCCTCGAGCAGCACATCGCCGATCAGTTCCTCGAGCTTGTCCATCACCTTGTTGGCACGCATCGCGCCAAGCGGACTCCAGGTAACGTCGATCAGTTTGAGTACATCGAAATAGGCAAGCTGGCTGACCCACTCGCGATAGCCGTCCATCTGGCCTGCCACAAAAACACCACCGACCAGGGCACCCATCGAACATCCGGAGATGGCAACGATCTCGTAACCCCGAGACACCACCTCATCGATGACGCCGATATGGGCATAACCCCTTGCCCCACCGCTGCCCAGCACCAAGGCGATACGTTTGCTCACGCTAACCTCCTCTCATGAGTTGTCGACGACATCCGCCACGATCGCCTCGCTGACCGCTGCCACCGCGGCCGGCTCGAGATGGAGATGATGACCGCCGACCAGGACACGTCTTCGCAATGGCCGAAGGGCACTGCGCGCACGCTGAGCCTGTTCGCGATCGCCGAGAATGCCACCATCACCCTCGATCAACAGCGTCGGCATTTCGATGGCATTCAGAATCGCCTGCACCTGCTCCGGACAAAAGCGCACCATCGAAGGTCGCAACAAACGTCCATCGGTACGCAGACGATAGCCTCCTTTCCCATCATCCTCGAGATTGCGCCGCACCAAAGGCTCGGCGGTAACCGCATCGATGGCGGTCACTCCCCCGTTGACCCGCGCCGCAATGGCGCTCTCGACATCCGCATAGTGCGGTGCCTTGGAGCTGCGCCGTCGATGACCCTGCAACCCCTTGCGCAACTGCTCGGCGGTCTTCTCCGCTGGTGTGCTCAAGGTACCGAGCCCATCGATCAGAACCAAACGCTCGACGCGTTCCGGCAATGCGGCCGCCACCAGACAGGCGACCCCCGCGCCCATCGAATGACCGAGTAACGGCGCGCGCTCGAGTCCCAGAGATTTCAATACATCCAGCACATCCTGGGTGTAATCCCAGATAGCATAGTCGGCTCCGGAAGGGTGACGCTGCGATTTGCCATGACCACTGAAGTCGATGGCGACAATACGTATGTTCAAACGCTCGACAAGCAAGGGGGCCAGCCGCGAGAAGCTCGCCGCATTGTCCAGCCAGCCATGCAGTGCCAACCAGGTCGGTGCGTCTTCGTGGCCCCAGCTCAAACCGGCCAGGCGCCCTCCTGCTAGAAGTATTTCAGTCGCTGCAATCATTAGATGTGATTCTCCAGCAAGGAGTCGATAGTGACTAACAAGGTGGCACGCGCTTCTTCGGGATACTCCATGGGAAACATGTGGCTGCCCGGGGTCGTGACGACATGCAGGCCATGACGCGTCAGTCGACGTCGGCGGGCAGGCGTCAATAAATCGGAACGATCGCCGGCAATCAATGCAAGGGGTGTTTCGACACGTCGCGCCAGGCCGTGCAGGTGATCCGGCAGATAGCGAAATATCTCGACCTCCACCGCAGGATCGAACAGCAGCTCGATACTGCCATCGTCCCGGCACACGGTGCCGCCTGCGATATAGTCCTGCAGCGCCGCCTCGGTAAAGGGCTTGAACAATCCCCGCTGACGCAGATAGTGGCCCATGGCATCTCGGTTAGGCCAGTGCTGACGCCGCCCCTTGCTGCGGCCCGCCGGCGTGACGCGATCGACCATTTTAAAACGTTTGGCAGTGCGCAACGCCAGGGCATCCAAACCCACCATAAGCGGCGAATCGAGCATCACCACGCAACGCAGCGCTTCCGGCACTATTTCCGCAGCCATCAGCATCAGCACGCCACCCATGGAATGACCGACCCCGATTACCGGAGCATCGAAAGACCGCAGATGCATCACCAACTCATCCCGCAGGGCCGGCCAGTTATCGCTCACCGGATGATCCGGGTCATGGCCCAAACGATCCAAGGGATGAAGATCGAAGCGGGCTCCGAGCGGAGCTAGAAAGCTTTTGTAGCTGGCGCCGGTGAAACCATTGGCATGAGCGAAGAGCAATCGGGGTAATGGCATCGAACCCTATTTTCCTGTGACGAATGACGAACGCACGACTATTGGAAGGGCGCGCTAGGCGTAGGTAACGTGCCGGTTTACCATAGTACATCGACAGCAAGAATCATACAGTCGTTTAAATCTCAACTAGCGACCGCTGACAAGGAAGCCGCTGTGTCAAATTCTCGCCCTCCCCGCAACACTGGTCTACGCAACTCCTTGTTTTTCGCGACGGTGATTGCCGCGATCATCGTCGGCTTATGGCTGGCACGCTAGGCGGATACAATGAATCTACTTACGATCTTCGCGCAAACGCTGGAAATCACCCTTCCGGTCTTTGCCATGGTTTTTATCGGGCTCGGGCTCAAGCGTATCGGCTGGATCGATAGCGCCTTCATCACCACGGCGTCGATGCTGGTATTCAAGGCGACGCTGCCAGTGCTGATTTTCCTCAGCATCATCCGCGCCGACCTCGAGACTGCCTTCGACCCCGGGCTCATGGTGTTCTTTGCTCTGGCAACGATCGTAACCTTCTTGCTCAGTTGGCTGTGGGCTGGTTGGCGTGTGCCCAAGGACGATCGCGGCATCTATGTGCAAGGAGCCTTTCGCGGCAATTGTGGCGTGGTGGGGCTTGCGCTGGCGGCGGGTATGTATGGTGATTACGGGCTCTCCGCCGGCAGTCTGCTGCTGGGCGTAGTCATCCTGACCTATAACGCCCTGTCGGTGATCGTGCTGACGGCCTATCAACCCGGGCGGCAGGCGGATTGGTATGGCATGGGAAAGCATATTGCGCGCAATCCGCTGATTCTGTCCGTCCTGATTGCCATCCCCTTCGCCTGGTCCGGTATCGAACTACCTGATTGGCTGATGACCAGCGGCGACTACTTTGCCTCGCTGACCCTGCCCCTGGCGTTGATCTGTATCGGTGGCACCTTGTCGGTAAGCGCCCTGCGCGACGATCGAGCAACCGCACTGGGCGCCAGCCTGATGAAGATGGTCACGCTACCCGTACTCGCCACCGGTGCCGCCTGGCTAGTTGGGTTTTCCGGCCCTCAACTGGGCCTGCTGTTCGTGTTTTTTGCAAGCCCCACCGCGGCAGCAAGCTTTGTGATGGTCAAGGCGATGGGCGGCAACGCCAAGCTGGCCGCAAACATCATTGCCGTCACCACCTTGATGTCCAGCGTCACGATCACTGGTGGGGTGTTCGTGTTACAGATCTGGGGGGTGATTTGAGAGATTAACGTCTGGCGCTGATGACGATCTCGAACTGCTCGATGCCGCCGCCTTCCCGGGTCGCCTCCGCCGGCAAAGGATCGGCGTGGGCTTGCTTGAAATCCTCACTGTTCACCCAGCCGCGAAATGCTTCCTGACCTTCCCATTCGGTTTCCACCACATAGGGCGCCTGATTGCCTAGAGGGCGCAGCACGCGCATGGCGACGAATCCGGGCTGCTTGTCGATCTCACCGGCCCGGGCCTTGAAGCGAGCCTCGAACATCTCCTCGAAGCCCGGATTGACGAAAATACGGTTATTGACCACGAACGACATGCAAACCTCCAGATAAAAGATGCCAGACAAGCAGCGGTGTCAGACAAGATCGGCGGGATGGCGGAAATCAATCATCTCGGCGCAGCCCGCCGCCCATACCTCGGCCTGTAAGGCTGCGATGGCGGCGGTCGGCATGGGCAGACTACTACGTGGGTCGCCTTCGACCAATCGCGCACTCAGCGTCCCCACCATTGGCATATGACTGACCAATAGACACGGCGCTTGCTGAGCCTCCTCCTGCAGCCAGTCGATGATGGGCTCCACAGGGTCATCCGGGGTGATGATCGTCAGCGTTTCGACCTCTCTGCCCAGCCGCTCGGCAATGATGTCTGCAGTTTTCCGGGCGCGGACATAGGGGCTTGCGACAATGCGCAATTGCACGCGCTGCGTGGCATCGAGGCTCTCAGCCAGCCACTCGGCCATGCACCGCACCTCGGCGCGTCCATGAGAAGTCAACTCGCGTCGTGAATCGGGATGCCCCTGGGCAGCCTCACCATGGCGCATGATCCAGAGCCGTTTCATACCGTCCCCTCCTCTGCACCTTGTCCCTTCTCATCCCCTTGACGCTGTTGCTGGACGATCTCTCGTGGAAGGGTGAATTCGACATCGCTGCTCTGTTCGTTCTGCATCAGCAGCTGTGCCATCTGACGCGCGGGTACGCCTTTGAACAGCACCTGGTAAAGCCCGGCAGCCAGGGGCATGTAAATACCCTCCTGGCTGGCCTTGCGGCACACCAGACTGACCGTGTTGACCCCTTCGGCAACCTGCCCCAAGGCCTCGACGGCTTCGTCGAGCGTTCTGCCTTCCCCTAGGGCATACCCGACCCGATAGTTGCGGGACAGACTCGATGAGCAGGTCACGATCAGATCCCCCACCCCGGCCAACCCGATGAAGGTCAGCGGGTTCGCGCCAAGCGCGACGGCGAACCGGCTCATTTCCGCCAGTGCTCGGGTCATCAACATGCTGCGGGTATTTTCTCCCATGCCAAGCGCCGCCGCCATCCCCGCGGCAATGGCATAGATATTCTTGAGGGCGCCGCCAAGCTCGACCCCGTAGCGATCGTTGCTGGCATAGACGCGAAAATAATCGCACCCAAGCGCGGTCTGCACCCGGGCGCGTGTCAGGGCATCGTCGCTTGCCACCACCGTGGCGGTCAGTTGCTTTTGAGCGATCTCCGAGGCCAGATTGGGCCCGGATAGCACGCCGATGTGGGTAAATCCGGTCTCCTCTTCGAGGATCTGACTCATCAGCTTGAAGCCCTCCTCCTGGATGCCCTTGGTAGTGCTGACCAGGATCTGGTCACTATTCAGATAGGGTAGGGCCTGACGTAGAACCGAGCGAAAGGCCTTGGAGGGAATGGCCACAAATACCAGCTCGGCCTTCTCGAGTACCGCTTTCAGATCGCTCGAAGCCCACACCGCCGGATTGATGGCGTAATCCGGCAGATAGCGGGAATTGCGATGCTCCTGGGTGATCTCGGCGGCAAGCTCGACATCGCGCATCCATTGACGCACCTCGCCACCGTTGTCGGCGGCGATGCTGGCGAGGGCCGTGCCGAAGCTGCCGCCACCCAATACCGCTACGCTCAAGCCCATCGACGTCGATTGCTGGTCTTGGCTATTTACCGTCATGGAGTACTCCGGCTAGATCAATACTGTTTTCGAGTATAACGAAAAACGCCCCTCGCAAGGGGCGTCGTCGGAGTGGGTAGGATCAATCGAGTAGCGGTAACAGCGAATCGATGCTGCTCTTGGCGTCGCCATAGAACATTCGCGTGTTGTCCTTGAAGAACAGCGGATTCTCGATACCGGAATACCCCGTACCCTGACCTCGCTTGCATACAAAGGTCTGCTTGGCCTCCCACACCTTCAGCACCGGCATGCCGGCGATGGGGCTGTTGGGATCTTCCTCGGCCGCCGGGTTGACGATGTCGTTGGAGCCGATGACGATGGCCACATCGGTCTGAGGGAAATCGTCATTGATCTCATCCATCTCCAGCACGATATCGTAGGGCACCTTGGCCTCGGCCAGGAGCACGTTCATGTGGCCGGGCATGCGCCCTGCGACCGGGTGAATGGCGAAACGCACATCCTTGCCGGCAGCGCGCAGTTTGCGCACCAGTTCACTGACGGCATTCTGCGCCTGGGCTACCGCCATGCCGTAGCCGGGGATGATGACCACGCTGTCCGCATCGTTGAGGGCACTGGCCACGCCACCGGCATCGATCGAGACCTGCTCGCCCTCGATCTCGGCGGCAGGTCCAGAGGTGCCGCCGAAGCCGCCCAGGATCACATTGACAAACTTGCGATTCATCGCCGTGCACATGATGTAGGAGAGGATCGCACCGCTCGAGCCCACCAAGGCGCCAGTAACGATCAACAGATCGTTGGACAGGGTGAAACCGATGGCCGCTGCCGCCCAGCCGGAATAGCTGTTGAGCATCGACACCACCACCGGCATGTCGGCGCCGCCGATGCCCATGATCAGGTGCCAGCCGATGAACAGCGCGAGCGCTGCCAACACCAGTAGCGTCCAGAACCCCGCTCCGTTGAGATACATGATGGCCAACAGCAAGCACAGGATCGCGGCCCCGGCATTGAGCATGTGGCCGCC
Organism: Halomonas sp. GXIMD04776; assembly: GCF_049808615.1. Lineage (NCBI taxonomy): Bacteria > Pseudomonadati > Pseudomonadota > Gammaproteobacteria > Oceanospirillales > Halomonadaceae > Halomonas > Halomonas sp. GXIMD04776. The sequence goes on from NZ_JBNCAN010000012.1 coordinate 72,257, forward strand.
GGGGAACTGCGTGGGTTTGCCGTCGATCTTGCCCGAGAGCTTGCCGAAGGCAATGATCGAACCGGTGAAGGTGACGGCACCGATGAACACACCAAGCACCACCTCGACCTGCAGGAACGTCAGTTCCGCAGGCGTCTTGGTGGCCACCAGAGCGGCAAATGCGGAGAAGTTATCCGCCGCGCCTTCGATCATCTGGCTCGCCAATACCCGACGGCGTTCAAGATCGGCGTTGAAGCCTACGAATACCGCTGCCAAACCGACAAAGGAGTGCAGCGCCGCGACCAGTTGCGGCATCTGGGTCATTTCGACCTTCTTGGCGACGTAGACGCCAACCACCGCACCGATGATCATCATGGGGATCATCAGCCAGTAGCCGCCGATGCCTGGCCCCAAGATGGTAAAGAAGACCGCGACGGCCATACCCACGATGCCGTACCAGACAGCCCGCTTGGCTTTTTCCTGATTGCTCAATCCCCCGAGTGAGAGAATGAAGAGCACACTTGCCGCAATCGCCGCGGCAGAGACGAATTCTTGACCTAGCATTCTTTATTCTCCACCGCTCAAGATTTCTGGAACATGGCAAGCATCCGGCGCGTCACCAGAAAGCCACCCACAATATTGATCGACGCAATCAGCACCGAGATACCCGCCAATATCACCACCAGGGCATTGCCGGAGCCAATCTGCAGCACTGCCCCTAGCACGATGATGCCGGAAATGGCATTGGTCACCGCCATCAGCGGCGTGTGCAGGGCATGGCTCACGTTCCAGATCACCTGATAACCGACGAAGCAAGCCAATGCAAAGACAATGAAGTGCTGCATGAAAGAGGCCGGTGCTACCAGCCCTAACAACAGCATCACGACGCCGCCAATGCCCAGCATGGTGACCTGCGTCTTGGTTTGAGCCTTGAACGCCGCGATTTCGGCAGCCTTCTTCTCCTCCGGCGTCGGCTCCTTTGCCTTGGGTTTGGGTTTGGCGGCGGCGATCGCCTGCACCTTAGGCTGGGGTGGCGGATAGGTTATCTCGCCTTGATGCGTCACGGTGACGCCGCGAATCACATCGTCTTCCATGTTCTGGTTGATCTTGCCGTCTTTTTCCGGCGTCAGATCCGTCAGCAGGTGGCGGATATTGGTGGCATACAAAAGCGACGCCTGGGTCGCCATGCGTGAGGGAAAATCCGTATAGCCGATCACGATCACGCCATTATCGGTCACGACCCGCTCGTCCGGCTTGGTGAGCTCGCAGTTACCGCCCTTTTCCGCGGCCAGATCGATGATCACCGAACCGGGCTTCATGGCCTTGACCATGTCCTCGAGCAGCAGTTTAGGAGCCGGCCGTCCGGGAATCAGCGCCGTGGTGATGACGATATCCACCTCAGGTGCCTGTTCACGGAACAGTGCCAGCTGCTTTTCGCGGAATTCGGGGCTCGAGGGCGATGCGTAGCCACCGGAGCCAGAGCTGTCCTGGGAGTCCTCGAAATCGAGAAACAGGAACTCGCCGCCCATGGACTCGATCTGCTCGGCCACCTCCGGACGCACATCGAAGGCACGCACGATGGCGCCGAGGCTCGCCGCGGTACCGATGGCGGCAAGACCCGCCACGCCGGCGCCAACGACCATGACCTTGGCCGGCGGCACCTTGCCGGCGGCGGTCACCTGACCGGCGAAGAAGCGGCCGAACTGATTACCGGCCTCGATGACCGCCCGGTAGCCAGCGATATTGGCAGTGGAGGACAGTGCATCCATCTTCTGGGCGCGAGAAATACGCGGCACCATGTCCATGGCCATGACCGTGGCGCCCTGAGCCTTGCATTTCTCCAGTAGCGCCTCGTTCTGAGCCGGCCAGAAAAACGAGATCAGGGTCTGATCTTTCTTGAGATATCCGGCCTCCTGCTCGGAAGGCTCGCGCACCTTGACGACGATATCGGCCTCCTTCCACAGCGCCTCGGCGCTATCGACCACGGTGACATCCGCCTCGCGATACGCCTCGTCGGGAAAACCTGCCGCCTCGCCGGCACCGGTTTCCACCAGGCACTCATGACCGAGCTTGATGATGTGCTTCGCGCTCTCGGGGGTCAGCGCGACGCGCGCCTCTCCCTTGGCAAGCTCTTTGGGTGCACCAATCTTCACATCCATTCTCCTGTTTCCAGGTTATCGTTGTGTGCCCAATCCTGGGCGAAGGCATGGCAACTACGTCTTGTCCGCCTAGCTTACTGCAAATTTATAACCTTACGTGATGCTTATTACCTATGGCATCGATCATTCAGACGAGTCATGGCAACCTGATCGAACATCGAATCAAAAATGCCGAATGATCGCATGCGTATCGGTGACTTGCGCATATTCGCCATCGAGCAGCGCCAAACTCAGATCATGCACCTTCTCGGCAGGCCAATGTTGCTGATGACGATCCGTCACCGAAAAGCTGGCGCAGGCGTCTGCCGGCACCGAGACACTGAAATCCAGGCAGGCGGCGTGACGCACGCTGGTACTGACCGAGTGTGCCGTAGCGACACCCGCCATGACGAGATGCGTTACCCCATGGCGATGTAACCAGAGTTCCAGCTCGGTGCCTACGAAGGCACTGTTGACATGTTTGGTAATGATCCGCTCGCGCTCGTGGGGTGCAGCACATGCCTTGAACTCGGCACCTGGCTGTCCGGCCCGGTAAGGAGAACGCGGCTCCCGGGAATGATGCCGTACATGGACGATATAACCATTACCACGGCGCCAGCAACTCAGTAGTTCCGTCAACCGCTCTTCAAGATCCGGGTTGTTGCGATGCCCCCAGTAGTCGCTGTCGTCGATCGCCTGCTGTACATCGATGATGACGAGAGCGGCGCTCTCATCGCGGGCATCACACAATCTTAAACGAGCTGAGCCAGCTGCCATGAAACGGAACTCCTGCAACGAGAAGCGAAAAGGATCGTTATAGCATAGGCGTTGATGGCAACGCCTGCCGATTCTGATCGCCACTCTCTCAGGATGAGCAGGAAAGGCATACCGGCGGTGCCGTTATCGCCGGGGGCAGGAACCAATCATCGCCATCACCGACGTGGCGGCTGAAGGGTGAGGCCAGACGCTCGCGAAAACAGCGCAAAGGAGCGCTGTCACCGGCCTCGGCGGCCTCGATGACCTCTTGAGCTAGATGCGTGCGCAGCACATAGCAGGGGTTGACCGCATCCATCGCGAGCTTGCGGGCTTCAGCACCGCGGGATTCCTGCTGCAGTCGCCGATCGTAATCGTCGAGCCAGGTTTCCAGCGCTTTGTCTTCCGGTGCGATCTCCAGGGCATTTGCCAGTTGCCAGCGCGAATCGGCATCGCTGCGATAATTCCCCAATGCACGAAAGGCGTTGTGAAAGTCCGCTTGATGCTGCTCGAGCAGCTTGAGCCAAGCGGCGGTCAACGAAGCGTCGCCCGGCGAATGGTCGTCGTCCTTCTTGGCGGTCAATCCCAGCCGCGCCCGCATAAGCTGCGCGTAGGTGCTTTGCAAGGTAGGCTCGTATTCATCGAGCATGCCTCGTAAGCGCTCGACATCGATCAACGGCGTCAGCGATTGCGCCAGTACGGTCAGGTTCCACAGGCCTACCCCAGGCTGTTGATCGAAGGCGTAACGCCCGCCGGCATCGGTGTGATTGGGCGTCCAGTCGGGTTTATAGCGCTCCATGAACGCATAAGGCCCGTAATCCAGTGTCAGGCCCAGCAGCGACATGTTGTCGGTATTCATCACTGCATGCACGAAGCCATAGGCCTGCCAGGCGGCAATCAGGTTCGCGGTACGCTCCACCGCGTCGGCAAAGAAGGCCTCGAAGGGCCTCTCGGCCTCGGCGAATTCGGGGCGATGGCGATGAATCAAATGCCAGAGCAGCGCTTGCATGTCCTCGGTCTTGCGTCGCTGATAAAGCCACTCGACATGCCCGAACCGCGCATGACTCGGCGACAACCGTAACAAGGTCGCGCCGGGCTCGACCCGCTCGCGCATCACGCGCTCACCGTTGATCGCCACCGCCAGTGCCGTGGTGGTGGGAATGCCCAGCCCGCTCATGGCCTCCCCGGCGAGGTATTCGCGGATCGAGGAACGCAGCACGGCCCGGCCATCGCCGAAGCGGGAGTACGGGGTCTGACCGGCGCCCTTCAGGTGTAGATCCATGGCCCCCTGGATCGTCATCGCCTCGCCCAGCAGCAGGCCGCGCCCATCGCCGAGCGCCGGGTTGTAGGTGCCGAACTGATGGCCGGTGTATTTCTGGGCGATAGGCGCCATGCCGGGCAGGAGTTCGCGACCGGCCATCAATGCCTCTAGGCACTCGCGATCGATGGAGTCGGAGTCCATATCCAACTGAGCGGCCCCCAGGGGGCTCACATCCAGCACACGCGTATCGCGCCAGGTGGTGGGCGAAACACGGGAATAGAACGCCTCCGGCAAGCGCATCCAGGCGTTGTCGAACTGCAGAGAATTCAAGTTCATGCGACACACTCCTTGCGACGATCGCTGTCTTGAGTGTAAGCCATGCCAGTGGCATGGCTGCAAAAGCAAGCGACCGGCCAGAAGGCCGGTCGTTTGTATGGTGCTGTCGATAATGTCAGATGAACCTCAGGCCGTCAGCAACGTATTGAGGCGCTTGACGTAGGCCGCCGGGTCATCGAGATGACCGCCTTCGGCGATGATTGCCTGATCGAGCAGGATGCGAGCAAGATCCGCGAAGCCGTCATCACCGGCATTTTCCAGCCGAGTCACCAGGCTATGCTCAGGATTGAGTTCGAGGATCGGCTTGACCTCCGGCACTGGCTGACCCGCAGCCTCCATGATACGCCGCATTTGAAAGCCCATCTCATGCTCGGAGAGCACCACGCAGGCCGGGGAATCCGTCAGGCGATGGGTCACCCGCACTTCCTGAACGTCATCGCCTAGCGCTTCCTTGACCCGCTTGACCAGATCTTCCTTGGCCTTGGCAGTTTCTTCCTGAGCCTGCTTCTCTTCTTCGCCCTCGATCTCACCCAGATCGAGATCGCCCTTGGCCACATCGGCGAAGGTCTTGCCATCATATTCGGTGAGATGACTCATCAACCATTCGTCGATGCGATCGGAGAGCAGCAGCACCTCAATGCCCTTCTTGCGGAAGATCTCCAGATGTGGGCTGTGCTTGGCAGCATTGAAACCATCGGCAATGATGTAGTAGATCTTCTGCTGACCTTCCTTCATGCGGCCCACGTAGTCCGCCAGGGACTGATCCTGGGTAGCGCTGTCAGTGTGGGTGGTCGAAAAGCGCAGCAACTCGCTGATCCGTTCGCGATTGGCATAATCTTCCGCCGGGCCTTCCTTGAGCACGCTACCAAAGTTGTTCCAGAAGGTCTGGTAGGTTTCCTTGTCCTTGGCCAGCTTCTTGAGCATGTCGAGTGCGCGCTTGGTCAGCGCCGATTTCATCTTGTCGACCTGCGGATCTTGCTGCAGCAGCTCCCGAGACACGTTCAAGGACAGATCCTTGGAATCCACCACGCCCTTGACGAAGCGCAGATAGAGCGGCAGAAACTGCTCGGCATCTTCCAGAATGAACACGCGTTGCACGTAAAGACGTACACCCCGAGCGCCGTCCCGCTCGTAGAGATCAAAGGGTGCGCGCCCGGGCACATAGAGCAGGCTGGTATATTCGAGCTTGCCTTCGACCTTGTTGTGACTCCAGGTCAACGGATCGCTGAAGTCATGGGCCACGTGTTTGTAGAACGCCTTGTACTCGTCGTCGCTGATTTCCGACTTGGGGCGCACCCACAGCGCCTGAGCCTCGTTGACGGTTTCCCAGGTAACGGTTTCGCTGCCCTCGATGTCCTTGCCGTCCTCGTCCTGGGCCCTTTCGGTCTTGGGCATGCGCACCGGCACTTCGATATGGTCGGAGTACTTGCGCACCAGATTCTTGAGACGGAAGTCGTCGGCGAACTCCTTGGCGTCTTTTTTAAGGTGCAGCACGATCTCGGTACCGCGTTGGGGTCTGTCGATATCGGCGATGGTGAATTCGCCCTCGCCCCTGGAGCGCCACTCCACACCCTCCTTCGCATCAGCGCGACGGGTGCGTACCGTGACCTCGTCGGCCACGATGAAGCCGGAGTAGAAGCCTACCCCGAACTGGCCGATCAGCTTGGCGTCCTTCTGCTGCTCGCCGGAAAGTTGCTGCAGGAACTCCGCGGTACCGCTCTTGGCGATGGTGCCGAGATTCTTGATCACCTCTTCACGACTCATCCCGATGCCGTTGTCGCGCACGGTGACCGTTCCTGCCTTGTCGTCGTGCTCGATCTCGATACGTAGATCGCTGTCGTCGCCATAGAGCGCATCGTTGTCCAGCGCCTCATAGCGCAGCTTGTCGCAGGCGTCGGCGGCATTGGAAATCATCTCGCGCAGGAATATCTCCCGGTTGGAATACAGGGAGTGAATCATCAAGTGTAGCAACTGCTTGACTTCGGTCTGGAAACCAAGCGTTTCTTCATGGGTGGCGGTAGTCATGTGGCAAAAGCCCCTCATGGTGCTGTGAGTGATTGCGTCGATACCGATATGGGGCCCAGCGAACACTTTTCAAGCACCCGAACATGATAAGCAGTGTTGTATTAGCCTGGGTTCTGCATCGGTGGGTCGGCATCGACTCCTTTCCAGCGACGATAGTCCTCGAGCGAGCCATCGACCTTGTGGAGCATCCAACCGACGATCACTACATCGTCCACCATCCCGATCAACAACAAGGCTTCAGGAATCAGATCAAGGGGCGATATCAGATAGACAAAGGCCAACGCCATCCACATGAATGCCGACCAGGGAACCGGACGATAGCGTCCCTTGATCACATCGGCACACATGGGGGCAAACAGCCGCAGGGCGCGGCCCATACGCGACAGCGCGCCGGTGCGATGCTTGAGACGCGAGAAAAAACTCCAGGGTTTCAGTAGGGACATTCCTTTTCTCCGTTTCGAACGCGTAAAATTGCAAGACTTCCTAGCTGAAGACACGTTGCAACCTGATGGCACTCACCTGTCGGGACAATCTACATAATTGGGGCAAGCACGAGGAAACACCAGTCATGAAAATTCGATATGTCAGGCATGGCATGGCCTTGGTGATCGCCACGTTGATGAGTCTACCTGCCATGGCCGCCGACAGCGCCGATCAGCAGATGCGCCAGGCTCTGGAAGCCGCCCGCAACAAGCAATGGCATAAGATCAACCAGGCCGCCATCGAGGATCATATACTCGCGGGTTATGTCGAGTACCATCGTCTACGTGACCGTTTGCCTCATCTCGACCCGGCGGTCGTCAACGATTATTTGGAGCGCTATGCCGATTCGCCTCTGAGCGACTGGCTGCGCGGCGTGGCGGAGGTCAGCTACGGCGCCAGCGGTCGTTACGATGCGCTACTGGCAGTCAGCAATGGCGAACCCCGCGGCACCATCCGCCAGTGCCATTACTATACCGCCCTGCTCGATCGCGAACCGAGCACGGCGTCCCGGGGTGGACTCGATCTCTGGCTGACCGGGCGCTCTCAGCCTAATGCCTGTGATGATCTGTTCGCTACCCTGCGGGCGCGGGGCGTCATCGATGGGCATGCCATCTGGCAGCGTCAGATGCTGGCTTGGGAAAACGGCGAAGACGGGCTGGCGCGCTACCTGGCACGCTCGCTACCCAGCACCTGGAATGATGCTCAAGCGGCCTTCGAGCGCCTGCAGAAGGATTACGGCGCGATTACGCGGATACCGATCTCGCTTGGCCCTGGCGGAGCAGGCAGTGCCGCCCTGTTCACGGCGGGCATGCACAACTTCACCCGGGCCGATACCGAGGCGGCCCTCGAGGCGTGGCGCAAGATCGGCTCTCATCTGACACTCGAGCCCTCGCAACGCCATCAGATTGAACACGATCTGGCGTTCTACTCCATGGCCCGAGAGATTCGCAACAATGAAGGCTGGGTCGATCAAGCACTTCCTCGCCTGGCGGACGAGGATCTGCTCGAACTCCGGGTGCGTCGCGCTTTGGCACAACGCAACTGGCACGAGGTCATTCACTGGGTCCGCACAATGCCCGACGAGGCCGGCCAGAGCGCCCGCTGGCAATACTGGTTGGGGCGTGCTCTGGCCAAGCAAGGCGACGAACAGGCATCCCGCAACGCCTATGCGATCGCCGCCGCCCAGCGCGACTTCTTCGGCTTTGCCGCTGCCGATCGTCTGCAGCAGCCCTATAACCTCAATTTAGAACGGGCCGTCTTCAACGAAAGCTTCCGTCGTCAGGTCGCCAACTGGCCTGCGGTCAAACGTGCCGAGGCCTTGCAGCGCATCGGCGAACCCGGGCTTGCCCGCAGCGAATGGTATGGCGCCGTGGCGCGGGCCAGCGAGCAAGAAGCCAAGGCGCTGGCAGACTACGCGCTGAGTCAGGGGCGCTATGCCACTCTGGTCCAGACCACGATTGCCGCCGAGCAATGGGACGCATTGGACTGGCGCTTTCCCAGCGCCTACCGCGATAGCTTTCTACGCTGGGGCGAGACGACCGGTGTCGACCCCTTCTTACTGATGGGCATCGCGCGGCGGGAGAGCGCCTTCAACAACGAAGCGGTTTCCCCGGTAGGCGCCCGAGGCCTGATGCAACTGATGCCGGGTACTGCGGCGCTGGTCAGCCGTCAAATGGGTAGCGCCAACCCCAGTCTGGAAGGTTTGTTCGACCCGGAGGTCAACATTCGCCTGGGCAGCACCTACATACGCGATATGTTAAAGCGCTATCGTGGCAACCGTTTGGCGGCCACCGCGGCTTACAACGCAGGCCCGGGCCGAGTGGATCGTTGGCTACGCGACTCACCTGAGGAGTTCGACCTGTTCGTCGAGAGCATCCCGTTCCGCGAAACCCGCAATTACGTTCAGGCGGTACTGGCCTATCAAGTCATCTTTGCCAGCCTGGCACGGGATGGCGATACCCGCGGCATCGCCATGCTGACCCAGGCCGAACGCCAGAGTGACTACGATGCCTCGCTGCTCGCCCGCAACTAGTAACAGTGGAATATGACGCCGGACGCCTCGCTTGAGGCGTCTTTTTTTAAGCCCTGACAAGACGCTTAGAACCTGTTCATGGACGTTGCTGCAGAGCCAGCTTGATGCCGAACAGGATCAACACCGTTCCGGTGAGACTCTCGATACTGCGCGACACCCACCCCTTGGCCAGCCAGTGGCCAGCACGGCCCACCATCAGCACGATCCCGATCTGCCAGACATTGGCGATGAGGAAATGCACGCTGGCCAGCCACAGCGACTTGAGCAGCGCCGGATCACTCGGCGCGATGAACTGGGGCAGAAAGGCCATATAGAACACGACGGTCTTGGGATTGAGCACATTCGACAAAAACCCTTCCCGCAGCGACAACCAGGAAGAGACCCGCCGCGACGGTGCACTGACCCCGGCGACGGGCAAGGGTGTACCGCGCCGGGCGCTGAGCAGGCTCTGTATTCCCAGCCATATCAGATAAGCGGCTCCCAGCAATTTGAGCACACCGAAGGCCCAGGCCGATTGCAGCAGGATCAACGAAATACCCAGCGCGGAAACACTGGCATGTACGAACAGGCCGCAGCAGATGGCTAGACTGGTCAGTACACCCTCCCAGGTACCACCGCGCAATGTATTACGAATCACCAGCAGCGTATCGACCCCGGGCGTCATGCTCAGCAACGTGATAGCAAGCACGAAGGGCCAGAATTGAGCATCAATCAGCATGGTTGATCCCACTAGAAAAGCGTCAGCTTGAATGGGCGAGTCACGAAAACAACCACTGAAACAGGAACAGGCCGCCAGCGACCACCACAACGAGCCCAAACGCCATCAACAGGCCATCTCTGGCGGCCAACCCGAGCCCCATCAGGGTAATGGCCAGCGCCGGTAACGCAGCCGCAAAGGGCACGAGCTCCAGAGGAAGCATGGATAGCGCCAGAGCCACTGCCAGAGCGGCGATCAAGCGTGTGGATAACGGATTGACCAGACGCTGCAAGCGCGGCTTGAGCAATTTGTCGATGCGTTGTGTCCAGGGCTTCAGGCGCGTCACCGCACGACTGAATTTGTCGTGACTGAACCCACGCTGGGACAGGCGTTGTGGCAACCAGGGCGACGACTTGCCCATCATCATTTGTGCCGCCACCATGGTGATGAACAGCCCACATAGCGTCGGTATACCCGGAATGGCGCCGGTCGGCAGCACTACTATGAGGGCCGGCAACACCAGTAACGGCCCGAAGCCGCGAGTCTCGAAGTTATCGACGATGTCCTGCAGGCGAATCGTCTCGCCACTATCAGCTTCATCGAGTTGCTCGATTAGCTGCGTCAAGGTGATGCCTTGCGCCATGCGCCCTCCTTGGCGTGCCTCAATCGATGAGATGAGGTCGAAGTGCAAGATGAGCAGCGTGCTCAGCCACTGAAGATTCCGCGGCGTGCATGCTTCAAGGAAATCTGATCGTTCAGCGTCCAGAAATCGTACAGTACGCCGAGCAAGAATAGTCCGCCGGTGAGCAGATAGAGAATCCCCGTGATCCATTTGCCCATGTACATCCGGTGAAGGCCAAAGATGCCTAAAAAGGTCAACAGCACCCAAGCCAGCGTGTAGTTGATCGGTCCTGCTCTGAAGCGCAGGTCGGCCTGCCTGTCCATGCCAGGAATGAGAAACAGATCGATCAACCAACCGATGCCCAACAGGCCCAGAGTAAGGAACCAGATCGTTCCGGTAACCGGCTTGCCATAGTAGAAACGATGCGCCCCTGTGAAACCAAAGATCCACAGCAGATAACCAACCCCCATACTGTGGGTATTGCTGGCAGACAAGTGAGTCACGTTCGCTCCTGTAATCCTGTGATTGTTAAACGACACACTACCAAAATCTGTTTAAATGACGCCAAGCGCTCTTTGAGATAGCTGTCCGCCGTATGGCGCTCCGATGCAGGTGATCACGCCCTCCAAGCCCGTGTCACGCCATTATTGCAAGAAGTGCTCCGCGGCGGTTGGAGAAGCATAATCGGCATTCTGGACGTACATGATTTTTCCAACTATCGTGCTTATGCGGGTATCGTAACCTGAAAATAGCCGCCTTAGCAGCACAACGGCATTCTTCAAACATGACCCCGCAACGTTGGTCGGCAGGCAAAGTAGCGTCACCTAAGCCGCTCGCACGGTAGATAATAGCGCCTTTGCCGACTGACTTACGTGATACGGGTGTGAAAGCAACACTGGTTCTTTCACTCCCAGCACCATCATTAGTTAGTCGAGGAAATCTGCAAATGGCAACTGGCACTGTCAAGTGGTTCAATGATACCAAGGGCTACGGTTTCATCTCCCCAGACGATGGCGGCGACGACTTGTTTGCCCACTTCTCCGAAATTCAGGCTGACGGCTTCAAGACTCTGCAGGATGGACAGAAGGTCTCCTTCGACGTCACCCAGGGCAAGAAAGGCCTTCAGGCCGCTAACATCAAGGTCGAGAACTAATCTCTGCGCTACTTCAATTCCGGAGACGATGACGACCCCCCTCGCAACGGCTCCTCAATTGCCAGCGCTCGCAGTAAAAGGCTCACCCAGGTGGGCCTTTCTTTCATATCCTATGGTCAGCATACGTCATACTGCCAAGCATGATGTCAAATAGTTCTTGACCCTTTCGAATGAATAGCGCACTCTCTCCTCCGTTGGTTTGTAAGCAGAATGACGTCGGTTGTAATCGATTCCCCTCGATAATCCTCGTGCGCGTTTTCTCTAGCATATGAGCCTCGCACTGATGGTGGAAAGCAGCTCACGGCTTCTCGAAACCTCGTTAATATCATCTAGTTAGAAGTAAGGAAATCGACAATGGCAACTGGCACTGTCAAGTGGTTCAACGATACTAAAGGTTTTGGTTTCATCTCTCCCGACGACGGCGGTGATGACCTTTTCGCTCATTTCTCTGAAATTCAAGCTGAAGGCTTCAAGTCTCTGCAGGACGGTCAGAAGGTTTCCTTCGACGTCACTCAGGGCAAGAAAGGCCTTCAGGCTGCCAACATCAAGCCTGAGTGATCTCGGCTTAATGATGTGACGACCAACTGATCGGACGTTGGTTACAGTAAAAGGCCCACTTCGGTGGGCCTTTTCGTATGCACCGTTCATGCCGGCGCCATTCACTTCGATGCCATATACAACACTATCAGGGCTGGTCGCCCTCTACAGGGGCATCGATTTCCTGATTCTGCTTGACGTCCTCCTCTTCAGCGGCCTTGAACTGTTCCTCCAGTTCCTTTTCAGCCTCCTCGAAACGTCGCTCTGTTTCTTTCAATGCCTCGTTGACATCATCTTCCGTGTTGTCCCAGGAGCTATCCGCGGCAGTTTCACCGGCATCGTTATCGGTGACGGGATCGCTCGAAGACGAATCACTCTCGAGTGAGCCGCTGCTCTGTGACTGCATCGCATCAGCATCACTGGATTCGTCCATCGTCGCCGCATCGCTCGAGGGAGACGAGTCACCTTGTGCCTGACCACTCGGCTGCTCGGCCGGCTGTGTAGACTCTTGTGCGATCTGCACCGACTCGCCAGCATTGTCGCTACTCGATTGCGTAACCGGTTCTTCACCATCGTCGCAAGCCGCCAGGCCCAATGTCAGCATTAGAGCCGCTGCAGGCAATATCCAGGGCGCTTTGGCCATCGATCCTCTCCTTGAAAACGAATGAACCCTTCATTCGATGCAGCGTCATTGCAGCAAACCCGGCCTTCTTGCGCAAGGTATGTCGATTGCTGCCCTGGGCTTATGCATCGACACTTACCCACCGATATCTTCGTTCCACAACTCGGGATGACGCCTGATGAATGCCTCCATCAGGTCACGGCATTCGGCACTATCGATCACCTCGAGCTCAACCCCTTGCTCACGAAGGTGGGCTTCCGCACCCATGAACGTGCGGTTTTCACCAATCACCACACGTGGAATACCGTACAGCAGGATCGCCCCACTGCACATGGGGCAAGGCGACAGCGTAGTATAGAGCACGGTTTCCCGATAGACAGACGCCGGCTGACGTCCCGCTTTCTCTAACGCATCCATCTCACCGTGCAGCACCACGCTATCGCGCTGCTGACGCTGATTGTGCCCACGGCCGATGATACGCCCTCGATGCACCAATACCGACCCGATCGGCACACCGCCCTCTTCCAACCCCTGGCGCGCTTCATCGATGGCCGCCTGCATGAACTCGTCCATGGCAACACCTCACGTAGCAAACAGTTGACCTTCAATATCGCGAAATGCCTTGAACTCAAGGGCATTGCCTGACGGGTCGAAAAAGAACATGGTGGCCTGCTCTCCCGGCTCACCACGGAAGCGGATATAGGGCTCTATCTCGAAACGCACTCCTGCCTGGGTCAGACGATCGACCAGGGCCTCCCACGCCGGCATGTCCAGCACCACACCGAAATGCGGAACGGGTACGCCATGACCATCGACAGCATTGAGATGAAGAGTATCCTGCACGCCACCCAACTCAGGGTTCAGATGGCAGACGAACTGATGGCCATAGAGATTGAAATCGACCCAGGAATCACTGGAGCGCCCCTCGGCGCAGCCTAGAAGATCACCGTAGAATCGCCGAGCCTCCTCGATATCACGCACCTGCACGGCCAGATGAAACGGATTCTGCATGCGATATTCCTCCTTGGTTTCTCCTCAGGCAGTCTCAGCCCGAGCGGGGGACGATGACGACAATAACGGGCTACTCGGGGGTAACAGCATGCGAATGGCACGCGGTATGATCGATGCCTCGAACTCGCGCAGATAGCGTGGCTCGCCATCGAGATTGAGAGGAAACACACCGTCGGCACGAAAGACGATACGTGAAGTACGCACCGTTCGCACGAAATCCCCGTTTTCCGGGATTCGTTCCAGTTCGGCCATCAACTGGCGCATTTCGCTCAGGGAAGAGAAATGCCGCACGACCAGAACATCCAGCAAGCCGTCATCAATCTTGGCCTGAGGCGCTAACTGCTGACCACCCCCCGCCTGAGAACCATTGGCAATCGCCAGCAGAAAAAGCGGTGCCTCGATCTGATCTTCACGATCGCCTTCCCTCCAGCGTACGAGCCCACTATAGGGGCGATAATGCCAGACCTTGAACATGCCCATCAGGGCATAGGCACCGCCACCGAGTACGCGCTTGAGCGCTCGTGGCGTGGAGGTCGTCACCTGGGCGCCAAATCCACCGGAGGCCATATTGATGAAGTAATCCTCTCCCAGATGAGCAACGTCCACGGCCCGGGACGAGACACCCAACGCAGTACGCAAAGCATTCAGTGGTTCAAAAGACACGCCGAGTCCCCGCGCAAAATCATTGGCACTCCCCAAGGGAAGTATGCCCAACGATGCCCGGTTGGCCTCCTCAAGCCGCATCAGGCCATTGACGACCTCATTGACGCTGCCGTCGCCGCCACCGACAATCAGCCGGCCCACGCCATCTTGGCTGGCTTCTTTCACGTAGCGTAGGCCATCGCCTGCCTCCCAGGTAACACGTACCTGCAGGTCGTAACCTTCCTCTCGCAATGCCTCCACGGCCTCACGTACTTCAGGAACCTGGGATGACTTCCCATTGAGAATCAAACGCGCCGTACCTGCCATTGTGTCGGCCATTCATACGTCCCTTGAACTCATAGTGTTGTTATGCGCTTCAGCCATCATGTTGTCGACGGCGCTAATCGATACTCCTGAATGGTATCCGAGTCGCGCAGATGAGCAGCCAATTTGGCCAGATTTTGCTTGTCATGGGTTTGTAATACCATATGGTAACGATAGAGGGTACCGCGTTCATCCAGGCTGTAGCTCATCGACTTGATGACACACCGGTGCTCGGCGATCATTCGGCGCACCTTGGCTTCGTCATCGACTGCATCGATGGCATAGCACAACATGTGATCCGCGAAAAACTCACTGGGCAAGCGACTTTCTACCCAACGAAAGGTCGACAACGTCAAGAGCGTCGCGATGGTCACCAATATTGCAGGGTAGAGAAAACCAATACCAAACAGAATTCCCAGCGCCGAGGTAATCCAGATCGACGCTGCCGTAGTCAGGCCATGCACTGTCAGGCCTTCCTTGAAGATGACCCCCGCACCTAAAAAACCGATGCCCGTCATGATGCCCTGGGCCATACGGGTAGGGTCGGTACGTATTGCCGTGTCCGCCAGGCTGCTGCCAGCCATCCACTCGCCTTGATGCACAGAAATGAGCATCAGCATCGCTGAGGCTCCACATACCAATGCGTGAGTGCGAAACCCTGCGGGGCGGCCGTGATAACTACGCTCCAATCCGATCAGACTACCCGCTAGCCAGGCAGCACCCAGATGAATCAATATCGTCCATGCGTCTTCGGTCATGCATCATTCCCCACACCAATCAATTTTATCTAAAGTACAGCTTGCGAGAAAAACCGCCTAGGATTCACTCTTTTGTTCTTTTAAACGTATCTGGATAACCGAACGAGTGATAAGGGATTGCGGCAAGGCATGCTATCGATCACAGTCGAGGACATCCAACGTCCAACAGGAAGGAATGCTTCTCTTGTCAGCGACCAAGATGCCCCAAGCAAAGGCTACAGAAACGAAGGACAAATCCCAGCAAACTCAAGCGGCCGCTGTACACGAAACGATACGCATCCAGGGCGAGAAAGAACTGCGTCGCACGGTTTCGGCACTGCTGTGGTCAGCCATCGCCGCCGGGTTGTCGATGAGTTTTTCGATGCTGGCCATTGGCTTGCTCAAGTCCCACCTTCCCGAAAACGATACTGGCCTGTTGATTTCCTCTTGGGGATATTCAATGGGTTTCATTGTGATCATCCTGGCACGCCAACAGCTATTTACCGAAAACACCGTCACTGCGGTGCTCCCTTTGGTGAACGAGCCAGGGCTTTTCAAGCTTTTTTGCTTACTGCGTCTTTGGAGCGTGGTGCTTATCGGTAACTTGATCGGCGTGGCGATCGCCGCCTATGTGCTGTTAGCCATGCCTCTGTTCGATGCCCAGACTCACGACGTCTTCATTTCTCTGGGCAAGAAAGTCATGAGCAATGATCCCAGTCAGATGTTCGCCAAGGGCGTCGTCGCCGGCTGGATGATCGCCACCATGGTATGGCTGATTCCCGCCGCCGGACAGGCCAAAATCTGGGTGATCCTGATCGTTACCTATTTGATCGGCCTGGGTGGGTTCACGCATATCATCGTGGGGTCCACGGAAGTTCTGTATCTGGTTTTCGACGGCAATGCCAGCATGAGCGATTATACAGTCAGGTTCGCTCTGCCGACGCTATTGGGCAACGTGGTGGGCGGCACCTTCATCTTTGCATTGATCAGTCACGCTCAGGTGCGTAGTGACAACCTGAACGGAACAGGCTGAACGCTCGACCCGAAACAACGATGAACATGGACAAAGAAGGATGTCATGCAACTCGACGAACGTTGTCACTGTGGTTCGGTACGCTTCAGCATGGAAGCCAAAGCGCCCTACGCGAATCGGCCGCCTCAGGGGCGGCCGTGAGGAAACGTCAGCAGGCCCTGGTGACACGGATCAGGCGTTAGCTGCCTGCGCCTGCACTGAGTCAAGCATGCCAGAGGCAGCGTTGCTGCGGTTGATCGCCGAGAGTACCGCCTTGAGCGACGCGCTGACGGTATCGCCATCCTCGGCCATACCGCTGACTCGCACTCCGTCGATATTAAGCTGCACGAAGGCGATGGCGACGGCATCACTGCCCTCCCCCAACGCGTGCTCGCCATAGTCGACCACGTTCACGCTCTGGCCGGTATGACGCTGCCAGGCATCCATGAAGGCGGAAATAGCACCGTTACCCTGACCTTCGAGAGCGATCGTTTCATCTCCTTGCATCAGGGTCGCCATCAATCGCTCGGCGTCTTCCCGATCCAAACGATAGCCCTTGAGGGTCAGTGGGGCATCGCGCATGAAGGTGTCCATCAAGATATCGCGAATCGCCTGACTGGAAAGCTCGCCGGTCACCTTTTCGCTGGCCACCTGCACCACCGGCGCCAGTTCCAGGATCATCCAGCGCGGCAGACTGATACCGAAATCACGCTCGAGCAAGAAGGCCATGCCGCCTTTACCCGACTGGCTGTTGACGCGAATCACTGCATGATAGTCGCGGCCCAGATCCTTGGGATCGATGGGCAGATAAGCCACCTGCCACGGCTCGTCGTCCTGCTGTTTATGCAGGCACTTGCGAATCGCATCCTGATGGCTACCCGAGAAGGCGGTATAGACCAATTCCCCGACCCATGGGTGGCGTGGATGAACGGGAAGATCCGTGCATTCGGTATACACCTGGATGATCTCGTCGGGATTGGAGAGATCGAGCTGCGGATCGATGCCCTGGCTGTAGAGGTTCATCGCCAAGGTAATAATGTCCATATTGCCAGTGCGTTCGCCATTGCCCAGCAAGGTACCCTCGACACGATCGGCACCGGCCAGCAGGCCCAATTCCGCCGCCGCCGCTGCGCCGCCGCGATCGTTGTGGGTATGCAGCGAGATGATCGCGCTCTCACGGTTCTTCAGATGCGTGACGAAATACTCGATCTGATCGGCGAAATGGTTGACCGGCCCCACTTCGACGGTAGCCGGCAGATTGAGGATGCACGGCTTCTCGGGGGTCGGCTGCCAGACATTCATCACCGATTGGCAAATCTCCACAGAGAAATCCACCTCGGTGCTGGTAAAGCTCTCCGGCGAATACTGGAAGGTCCACTGGGTATCAGGATAGCGCGCGGCATATTCCTTGACCCAGCGCGCTCCCTGCTCGGCGATAGCCACGATGCCTTCGCGCTCCTGCTCGAAGACCCGCTCGCGCTGCACCTTCGAGGTCGAGTTGTAGACATGCACGATGGCCCGCTCGACGCCTTCGAGCGCCTCGAAGGTCTTCTCGATCAGATGCTCGCGGGCCTGCACCAGGACCTGCACGTTCACGCCTTCGGGGATCTGGTTCTCCTCGATCAGCCAGCGCGTGAAGTCATAATCGAGCTGGCTGGCGGCAGGAAAGCCGATTTCGATCTCCGTGAGCCCGATTTTCACCAGCAACGCCCATAGTTGTTTTTTCTGCTCCACGCTCATCGGCTCGAGTAGCGCCTGATTGCCATCGCGTAAATCGACACTGGCCCAGTGAGGAGCCTTGGTCAGCCTACGCGAAGGCCACTGACGATCTGTGAGCGGAACCGGTTCCACCGGGGCGTATTTGCGATGATCAAAAGCAGTGGAGACAGAAGCCATGAGTCATATCCTTGCCGGAGTCTGATGCCGGATGTCAGCTTGACCGGCGAATGTTTGAGCAGTGTGTTAGACCTTGTGAGTCTAGCGCCGGCAGAAGCACTTGTGGAGCCACTGCCGACACAACGAGGCTATCGCGATAACGATGCTTAATAGACTACGCCATTCGAATGCGTAGAGGATTGCGAAATAAGATGAAAATGCACCTGGTATTGGCATAAAATATCGGCAAAACGTACTTTATCGATACAGGATTCCCCTTTTGCCAGCAAACGAGACTTGCCCTGCTCTGGATCGCTACGATCGCCACATCCTCGATATCCTGCAGCACGAAGGCCGTATCAGCAATCAAGAACTGGCTGAGCGCATCGGCCTTTCTCCATCGCCTTGTCTGCGCCGGGTTCGCGCGCTGGAGGAAAGCGGCCTGATTACCGGCTATCGCGCGTTGGTGGATAGCAAGCGACTCGGCTATAGCTTGATGGCGCTGCTGCATATCTCCATGGATCGTCATACCCCGGAGCGCTTCGCCAATTTCGAAAAGGAAATAGGTGCCCTGCCTCAGGTGCTGGAGTGCCTATTGATTACCGGTCAGGAAGCCGACTATCAACTCAAGGTAGTGGTGCGCGACATGGACGATTACCAGAACCTGTTGCTCAACCGCATCACCCGCATTGAAGGCGTCAGCGGCGTGCACTCGAGCTTCGTGCTGCGTCGGGTGATCGACAACCCGCCGACGCCGGTGGGTTGAAACTGGCCGGCCAAGCAGCAAATCGCATCCGCCAATGCTATGATTGGCAACATTTTTAAAAACAACAGGTTGCCTAGTCTTACGATGGTATTATCAGATCAATGAACGCGTCGGCATATTTACTCAATACCCCACAGGCTATCTAATCGCTGTTAGATTCGGCTGAGTTCATTCATATCTGGAGGATTCCTCATGAAATTAACAATTGTTCTTGAGCCCAGCGAGGAAGGTGGCTACACGGTATATGCTCCCAGTCTCCCCGGCTGTATTAGCGAAGGGGAGAGTAAAGACGAGGCCATGCGGAATATTCAAGAGGCCATAGAGCTATATCTGGAGCCTGTGGAAGACGACATGAGCTTCGGTCCTGACGCGGAGATTGCGGAAGTCGCAGTATGAGCAAGGTTCCGAGTGTGTCGTATGAGAAGGTGATTGCGGCACTGAAACGGGATGGTTGGGTGGTGGTTCGCCAACGAGGTAGCCACATACGGCTCCAGAAACGCACCCGCTCAGGAGTTCTGAAAATCACGGTGCCGGCACACCGGCCTATAAAGCGATCGACGCTCTCACATATTTTGAAGCAGGCATATATATCAATCGATGAGTTTCAAGAACTGCTTTAAGCATCGAGTCTAATACGGTGCTTAATGTAATTCAGGAGAAAAAATGAGCAGCCTTGATCAGGAGGAACGTGAAATTTTTGAGGCGTTTGAATCGGGCAAACTGAAACGCGAGTCCCCATGAAATATATCGGAGCCCACGTCAGCGCCGCCGGCGGTGCCGATCAGGCGGTGATTCGCGCCCAGGAGATCGGCGCCAATGCCTTTGCGCTGTTCACCAAAAACCAGCGTCAGTGGGTAGGCAAGCCGCTGACCGACGAGGCCATCGAGGCGTTTCGGGTCGCCTGCGAGCAACATGAGTTTGCTCCGGAGCAGATTCTTCCCCACGACAGCTATTTGATCAATCTCGGCCATCCGGATCCCGATGGCTTGAAAAAATCCCGGGCGGCCTTTCTCGATGAATTCCGGCGCTGCGAACAACTCGGCCTGAGGCTGCTCAACTTCCATCCGGGCAGCCATCTACGCAAGATTTCCGAGAGTGAATGCCTCAAGCGTATCGCCGAATCGATCAACGAGGTGCTTATCCATACCCGCGGCGTCACGGCGGTGATCGAAAACACCGCCGGACAAGGCACCAACTTGGGGCACCGCTTCGAGCATCTGGCCGAGATCATTGAGCAGGTCGACGACAAGACCCGGGTGGGTGTGTGCATCGACACCTGCCACGCCTTCGCCGC
The DNA here is from genome assembly GCF_049808615.1 of Halomonas sp. GXIMD04776. Taxonomy (NCBI): domain Bacteria; kingdom Pseudomonadati; phylum Pseudomonadota; class Gammaproteobacteria; order Oceanospirillales; family Halomonadaceae; genus Halomonas; species Halomonas sp. GXIMD04776. The sequence continues at coordinate 92,556 of NZ_JBNCAN010000012.1, forward strand.
CGGTTATGAGCTACGCAGCGCCGAGACCTGCACCGCCATGCTGAATGAGTTCGATACCGTGGTGGGCATGAACCATCTGCGCGGCATGCACCTGAATGACGCCAAGAGCGCCTTCGCCAGCCGCGTCGACCGTCATCACAGCCTGGGTCAAGGCAATATAGGCCTTGAGGCGTTCACTACCCTCATGCGTGATACGCGACTTGATGGCATTCCAATGATTCTGGAAACCATCGAGCCGGCTCTCTGGTCTCAGGAAATAAGCTGGCTTCGCGCTCAACAACGTTCCGACACCCCAGACACACTTCATGGATGATTCATGCAAACTGATGGCTTTTTCAACTGGCTCGGTGAGCGCATTGGTGAGGCGATTCGCGCGCTCGTCGATTTATTTTCGGATTTTTTTGCCGGTATCGGGATCGCCATCTACGAATTCATCGAAGGATTATCCGGCTCTCTAGGCGTCAATACATCACTACTCAACATGGTCGTGCTGGTGATTGGGCTATTGTTGCTGATCAAGGGCATTCGCAGCTTTATAGGCCGCTCCATCATTGGTGGCGTGATCTGGACATTGATGGGCCTGTTGATATTGAGCTGGCTGATGACGTGACGAAAGTGTCGCCATGACTATGACGAAGCCTGTCTGGTCACGTAAAGTAGCAAGCGTGGACCACAACCAGGGACGACATATCCTATGCTTTCTCGTTTCAAACTACGGCTTGGACTTCTCACACTGTTGCTTTGCGGCGGACTCGCCTCTCATGCCCTCGCGCAGCAGGGACAAGCGGATCCCAACATGAGTGTCGAAAATTTTCAGGATTGGGAAGTGCGTTGCCCCGAAGGGGGCACTGCGGGGCAGTGCTCGATGATGCAATTGGTCGACAATCCCAATGGCAATCAGCCGATCATGCAAGTCATCATGGCCTATCCGCAGGAACTCGATACTCCGGCGATGGCCTTCATCCTGCCCCTCGGCACCCGTCTGGCCCCGGGGCTGCAGTTGGTCATCGATAACGGCGAACCGATCAAATTTCCCTATCAAATGTGCCAGCAGCAAGGCTGTCGTGCCGACATCCCGGTCACGGAAACCCTGCGCCAGCAAATGCGCAATGGCAGCCGGGCCACCCTGAGCATCATGGGTCCGCGAGGTGAGCGCCTCAACCTCCCCATCTCTCTGCAGGGCTTCACCGCCGCCAACGATCGCATCGCACGCTGATCTTTATATTGAACAGCCACAAAAAAGCGGGGCCGCTCGGATGAGCGGCCCCGTTTTATTTCCAATATCGGCTAGCCTTGTAGCATCAGCCTGCCAGCGCCTTCTCGACGATCTCATAGACGTTCGGCGACAGATCCTCGGCGCGAATACGCTCGAGCTCCGCCTTCATCAGTGCCTGGCGCTGTTCATCGAAGCGCTGCCAGCGAGTGAGCGGCGTGATGATACGGGCCGCGATCTCCGGGTTGAGCTTGTTGAGCTCGATGACCACGTCCGCCAGCAGCTTGTAGCCCTCCCCATCCAGGCGATGGAAATTGACCCGGTTCTGGCCCACGAAAGTGCCGATCAACGCCCGCACACGATTGGGGTTCTTGAGCGAGAACGCTGGATGCGACATCAGGTATTTCACTCGATCCAGGGCATCGGATTGGGGCCGGGTGACCTGCAGACTGAACCATTGATCCATGACCAGCGGATCATGGGCCCACTTCTCGCCGAAGGCGCGTAGCGCCGGATCAGCGATATTCCCCCGGGAGCTGTGTACCAGCAAGGTCAAGGCAGTACGCACATCCGTCATGTTGTGCTCGGCCTCGAATTGTTGCTGAGCCAGGGCGACACCCTCTTCGTCTTCGATGCTCATCAGGTACGACAGCGCCACGTTCTTGAGGCTGCGGCTTGCGATCTGCTCCGCATTCGGGACGTAGGCCGCGTCGGATTGATTGGCCTGGTACATCGCCAGGAATTCGTCCCGCAAGGCATAGGCCAAGGACTGCTTGACGAAGGTACGCGCGGCATGGATGGCGTCCACGTCCACCACCGGCTGCTGCTCGGCGATATAAGCTTCCGATGGTAGCGTCAGCATCTCGGCAAGCACTGCCTTGTCTTCTGCTGGAGTCGTCAGCAGGCTGCGGAAGGCGTCAATGACCCGCGGGTCCATGACCTTCTCCACCCCATTGCGATGGGCGGCGATCAAATCGTCGAGAGCCAGCATGGCCAGACGCTGCCCGGCGTCCCAGCGATTGAAACCGTCGATATCGTGCTTGAGCAGAAAGGCCAAGTCGTCGCGCCCATAGGGAAAGCGCAGTTTGGCCGGTGCGGAAACCCCACGCAGCAGCGAGGGGATGGGCGCCTCATTAAGCCCCGTGAAGACGAAGGTCTGCTCTTCTTCGCGCAGATGCAGCACGCCGCCCTTGTCCAGATTCGCCTGATCTTCCGGGTTCTCTAGGGTAAGGGCCATATCCTCCCCGGATTTGGTGCCCACCAGGCCGACACGAACGGGAATATGCAGCGGTTGCTTGGTGGGTTGGCCTGGCGTGGCCGGGGTACGCTGGCGCAGGGTCAGATGATATTCGCCCTTGGCGTAATCGTATTCACCGATGGCATCGATCTCTGGCGTGCCTGCCTGAGAATACCAGCGCATGAACTGGCCAAGATCGAGCCCCGAGACCTCCGCCATGCAGCCGACGAAATCCTCGATGGTCACCGCCTGGCCGTCAAAGCGTTCGAAATAAAGATCCGACCCTTGACGAAAGGTGTCCCAACCCAGCAGATGGCGCAGCATGCGCACAATCTCCGCGCCTTTCTCGTAGATCGTCAGGGTGTAGAAGTTGGTGATCTCGAGGTAATGATCCGGGCGCACTGGATGGGCGGTCGGGCCGGAATCCTCGGCAAACTGGGCGGTGCGCAGCATCGACACATCCTGGATGCGCTTGACCGGGGCCGAATTCATGTCCGCGGAAAAACTCTGATCACGGAAGACGGTGAAGCCTTCCTTGAGAGAGAGCTGGAACCAGTCGCGGCAGGTGACCCGGTTGCCCGACCAGTTGTGGAAGTATTCGTGGGCCACCACGCCTTCTACCCGTTGGAAAGCGGCATCCGTGGCGGTCTGGGGATGAGTCAATACCGCGGCGCTATTGAAGATATTGAGGCCCTTGTTCTCCATCGCCCCCATGTTGAAATCATCCACGGCGACGATCATGAAGCGGTCGAGATCGTACTCGCGACCATAGGTCTCTTCGTCCCACTTCATCGCTGCCTTGAGGGAGCGCATGGCATGTTCGGTCTTATCGATATTCTGCGGCTCGACCCAAAGTTGCAGCAGCACCTCACGACCGCTCATGGTGGTGAAATGATCTTCGATCTTCTCGAGTTGACCCGCCACCAAAGCGAACAGGTAGCTGGGCTTGGGATGAGGGTCTTCCCAGCTGACGAAATGCCTGCCATTGGGCAGTTCGCCACGCTCCACCGGGTTGCCGTTGGAGAGCAAGACCGGTAGCTGCCCCTTGTCACCAATCACCGTGGTGGCAAACGTCGCCATGACATCCGGGCGATCCGGATAGAAGGTAATGCGGCGGAAGCCCTGAGCCTCACACTGGGTACAGAACATGCCATTGGAAACATAGAGCCCTTGCAGCGCGGTGTTCGAGGCGGGATCAATCTCGACCTCGGTCTCTAGACGCAAGCGGTCCGGCGCGTCATCGATGGTCAGCGTTCTCTCGTCGAGCCGGTATTCGCCTTCCTGAAGCTCTTGCCCATCGATGGCAATGCGCTGTAGCGACAGCTTCTCACCATTGAGGGTCAACGGACGCCCCGGCGCACTGTCGGGGTGCCTTTCGAGATGCAGTAACGCGGTGACTCGTGTACTCGAAGGGGCAAGATCGAACTTGAGCTCGGTATGGGTCACCCGATAGGCCGGTGGCTGATAGTCGCTCAGGTAGGTGGGTTGCGGCTCCGAGGTCGTCGGTAACTCTTGCAGCGTAGACATCGAATGAACTCTCCTGAATATGGTTGCCGACCATTGTACGGCCACCGGGGCAGGCGTCTCAAAGAGATCAGCCGCCGATGAACGAGGTCGAGGTGACGTGTCGCCAAGGATGATCGGGCGTCGAGGTAAGGGGTGCGATTCAACTACGCGGCTCTGCCCGGGTGACGATCCATAACCCTACCAGGGCGAGGAATGGAATCAGCAGGCTGCGCAGCAATAGCGAATCAAGAGTAAAGGTAATCACGGACATCGACAGTAACAGCATAGCAGCCGCCAGACACTTGGCCTGGCGTGAAATGGCACGCTCATTCTCCCAGGCGGCGATAGGCGGGCCGAAGCGCGGATGTCGGCGAATCCAGCCAGCGAAACGCGGCGAGCCCTTCGATGCCAGCCATAGCGCCAGCAGCATGAAAACCGTCGTGGGCATCAGCGGCAGAAACGCCCCGACGATGCCCAGACCGAAGCTGACACCCGCCAGACTTGTATAGAGCGTGCGCTGCAGCTTCGACATCGCAGCCTCCGAACGGCGTGGAGTTGCTATTACCGAATAGACCTTCGACGGATCCCTTCAGTCGCGGAAATTGTTGAACTGCAAAGGCATATCGATGGATTCATCGTTTTTCAACAGCATCATGGCCTCTTGCAGATCGTCGCGCTTCTTGCCGGTAACTCGCACCTTATCTCCTTGGATCTGCGCCTGCACCTTGGGCTTGGCATCCTTGATCGTTTTGACGATCTTCTTGGCCAGTGGCTGATCGATGCCCTGACGCAGCACTATCTGTTGGCGAGCACGCACGCCGCTGCTATCCGCATCCTTTTCCTCTAAACAGCTCACATCGATGCCTCGAGCGATCAGGCGTCCCTTGAGGATATCGATCATCTGGCGCAACTGGAAATCCGCATCCGCTTCCAGGTTTACACTCTCACCTTCCTCGGTGAAGCTGGCAGTAACACCGCGAAAGTCGAAGCGGGTGCCAAGTTCACGATTGGCCTGGTCCACGGCATTGGTCACTTCGTGCTTATCGAGTTCCGAGACGATATCGAAAGAAGGCATCCATTCTACTCCGTACTATGCAGTTAAAGCCTCTATGCTAGCCCAAGCCGCTACCCGACGCATCACGGAACAGCCCCCAGAGGAATGCCGGAACCCGCCGGATCGGCTACTTGTAGCTGCTTATCCATCTGCCAGGCGGCACAGCCATCGCTGTAATAATCGTCCAGCCAGCGGCGCGGTAGAAAGCCCATTCTCCGGTAAAGCCCCATCGCTGCGCGATTGTCGGCACGCACCTCGAGAACCAGTTTGTGCATTCCACGCTCACGAGCCTCCTTTTCGAGCCGTTCGACAAGCCCTCGACCGATACCGCTTCCCCGCGCCGAAGAATGAACGCAGAAGGAGTAGAGTCGAGCGCTGCGGCTGTTGCGCCGGAAGAGCAGCGTACCGTAGCCGATCGGCGTTTCATGCTCATCGACAGCAACCCAGGTAACGGCATGGGCACGGGTGAGCAGGTGCGCCAGTTGACGACGGCTGAAACGATCCCAGTCGAAACAGGCGACCTCCAGATGGCAAAGCGCATCGAGATCATCGGAACGGGCCGGGCGCAGCAATGGCAACACGATGGAACTCATCTTTTGGCTGACGGGTTGAGGACGGCATTGTGGGGGGTGTTTCGGGGTTTGTCATCACTTTGATCCACAGCGCGATTCCTTTGCGCCGGCGTATTGAACCTGACCCGGACCCGGTGCATTCTAGCGCCGTTCACGGGTCATTTCGGCCCTTTTTATCGGCTCTTTTTATCAGCTTTTTTTCAATTCTTTCTTCCAGGCAGGATATTGACCCATGTCGCCACTGCGCATCGTCGTCGACCGTGTTTCCGACTGGCGCCCCTATTTCCCCACCGATGATCTGATCACCGCTGGCGAGTATCTGGCCCAGGAGGCCAGCAACCCCCAGGACAGCACCATCCATGTCATCAACCTGTGCGGTGGACTCGACTATCTCGACACTGGCTATTACGTCTCGCTACTGGCCCAGGCCCGCGGGCAGCGCGTGCTACCCACGGTCGAGACCCTCAACCAGCTATCGCGCAAGGCGCTGGTGGATCTGCAACTCGAATCCCTGGCACCCTTGATGGACGAACTGGCACGACGCGGCACTCTGGAAGGCGATGCCTTTCACCTGCGACTGATGTTCGGTGAATGTCTTCAACCGGGGCTCGGCAAGCTGGCTCGCCGATTGTTCGATCGACTGCCTTGCCCGCTGCTGGAAGCACGCTTTCAGCGTCGTCAGGGGCTTTGGCGTCTGACCCGGCTCAAGCCCCTATCGCTCTCATCGCTGAGTGCCGCAGAACAGGATCTGTTCGCTCAGGCGCTGAACCGTCACTCTCGCCGGGTATGGCGTACCCCTAAGGCGCGGCGTCGCTATCGTTACGACCTGGCGGTCCTGATCGACCCCAGGGAGGCATTGCCCCCCAGCAACAAGAGCGCACTCAAGCAATTCATCCGCGCTGGACGCCGGCTGGGTATCGATGTCTCGTTGATCACCAAGCGTGATGAGAGCCGGCTGGCCGAGTTCGATGCGCTGTTCATTCGAGAGACCACGTCTCTCGATCATCACACCTATCGCATGGCCCGGCGCGCCGAGCATGAGGGCCTGGTGGTGATCGACGATCCACGCTCGATTTTGCGCTGCACCAATAAAGTCTATCTGCACGAATTGCTCGGCACTAAGGGTGTGCCCACACCGGGCGGGATGCTGCTGCATCGCGATGATCTCAAGCGTCTACCCGAGAAGGCTGCGGGACTGCAGTTTCCGATGGTGCTCAAGGTCCCGGACGGCGCTTTCTCTCGCGGCGTAGTGAAAATCCAGTCCGCCGATCAGCTCCAGCAGGAAGCCAGCCACTTGTTCGAGTCCTCCGCCCTGCTGTTGCTGCAGGAGTGGCTACCCACGGAATTCGATTGGCGCATCGGCGTACTCGACGGCAAGGTATTGTTCGCCAGCCGCTATTACATGGCTCGCGGGCATTGGCAAATCTACGATCACTCCCGAGGCAAGACCCGTAGTGGCGGTTTCACGACCCATGATCCCAAAGAGGCGCCCAAGGCCGTGGTCAAGGCAGCGCTCAAGGCTACCCGGCTGATCGGTGATGGCCTCTATGGCGTGGATCTCAAGCAAATCGGCGATCGGGTGGTGGTCATCGAGGTCAACGACAATCCCAACCTGGATGCGGGGATAGAAGACGTGGTTTTAGGCCAAAACCTGTACACCAAGGTCATGGAGGTGTTTCTGGCGCGGATGGAGGCCAGGCGGCAGCAGGCTAGCTAGCAAATCACTGCATGAGGAGTACTGGATCAAATGATGACCGACTACTGAACGTTCACCTCGTAACCGGTGAACTTGCGCAGATTGATCACCCCTGTATCGAGCATCAGGTATTGCCCCTTGAGCCCGAGCAATGTGCCGGCGACCACGGGATTCTTATCGAAGTTGTGGGACACCACCTTTGTCGGCGCTTCTAGAACCGGATACTCGAAGCTGACGGGATCGGCCTCGAGGATACGCAGGAAGTCCTCACCGAAACGCTCGCGCAGGTTGGCGAGCCCACTCGTCAGTGCGTCCAGCAGCCGATCGCGCTCCGCGCGCAGATCAAGTGGCGCGGCTTCACCCTTGAGCATGGCGCGCCAATTGGTGCGATCGGCCACCAATTCTTTAAACAGTACCTCGACGAAACCGGATTGTTGACGCGTATCGACCTCCAGAATCGGCAGCGCCTGGATTGCCCCCTGATCCAGCCAGCGGGTCGGCATTTGTGTCTTGCGGGTAATCCCCACCTTGAGCCCCGATGAATTGGCCAGGTAAATCACATGAGGCTGGAAGCAGTGGCGCTCTCCCCACTCCGGCTCACGGCAGGTGCCGGCAAAATAGTGACACAGTTCCGGCTTGACGATACAGGTATCGCATTGCGCCAGGCGCTTGAAGCAGGGGTAGCAATAGCCCTGAGCAAAGCTCTTGCGGGTAGGACGGCCGCAATGGGTGCAGGCAATGGCCCCGGTATGCCTCAAATGCAGCACCTGGCCCAGGCGTGTATTGAGATCGAGACGATGCTCGCCGGCCCGAAGCGTATATTGCGCTGGCCGACCGCTTCCTCCAGGTTCGATGACCATCTTGCTCAAACAGCCACTCAACGTAATCAATTCACCCACGTGATGCTGTCCTCACCATCGTTCGTGTCGCTGCCACAGCCGTTACTGCCGAGATATCCTACCCGCTCGCTTTCGGGCACCTTGTGCTCGATTTCATAGCGCATCACCGCCTCGAGGCACAACTCGGTCTGCTCAGGAGTGAGGAGACGCCCATCGGGCCATTTACGCAGGGACACCGCCTGTTTGAGACTTTCGTAGATGGCTGGCGTCATATGTTGAATCATGCGCTCGAAGGTCATGTCGCTCATCGTTTGCTCCCCAAGAATTGTCATGAAATACGGCGGGCACGACTGCTGGCCAGCCATCCCATTATCAGGCCGCTTATGAGCCCTCCCAGATGGGCTTCATTGGCAACGTTGCCGAAGCCAATGGGCTCGGCAAAATCGGTCATGGTAAAGACCATCCAGCCGAGCATGAACACCACCAGCATCTGCGGCACGAAGAAGCCGCTTTTCGGCACCCGCCAAGCCATCAACCAGACATAGCCAAGCAGCGCATAGTCCACCCCGGACATGCCACCGAACAGAACCGTGCCGGTAGCGTACTGGGCCAGATTGGACACCAGGGCGCTGATGATCACCACGCCTAGTAGCCGCAGTGGCCCTTGCAGCGCCTCGATCTGACGCCCGAAGTACCAAAGCCAGAGCATGTTGAAGATCAGATGCGTCCAACCGAAGTGCAGAAATGCCGGTGATATCAAGCGCCAGAGCTGACCCGTCACCAGCGTATCACCCAACGTGCCGACGCTAAGCTGGTTCCCCACTATGCCAAGGGGAGTGATGGTCATGGCGGCGATCACAAGATCGCCGAAAATGGCCATCAACCCGAATACCGCCATGCACAGCAGAATCAGTCCCGCTGCCAGCGGCGCTTCGGCCAGCAATCCATGGCGCCAGCCCTGCGGAGTACGGCGCTGCTCCGCGTTCAGTTCCAATGATTCACCATGCTTCCAACGCTCGATCAGCGCCATCAGATCCTCTTGCTGACGAGGATCGGCAAGCCACAGGACTTGAGCATCCTCCTCTTCAGTCACGCGATGGCCGATACGCTGTGCCCAGAGCGCCTGACGCAGTGCCCGGGTATCAGTGTCCCTCGGCAACATCAGCACCTTGTGCATCGATTTGCCCTCATCCAGTCGGTATCGGGACGTTACACCCAACAATGATATGCAGCGACCAGTATCCCATAAAAGAAAAGTCCGGCGGAGGGGGCCGCCGGACAACGAGCAAGGGATCATTCAAGGGAACACTTACTCTGAGGATATTTGACGCTAAAAGTTTCCGACAGAATCAAAAAATTGAGTAATGAATTGTAAGCACCCTAATCCAAGTCGATTTCCCAGGGCCTGGGTCTTGTCTGCTCATCTCGCGGCACTCGCACCCAGACAAACTTATCGGCACTCAATACCTGCTCACCGTCCCAACGATAGGCCACCAGACGTCCATACTTGACGGCGCTGTAATCCACACAGGCGATGTTGGGCGTCGGTAATGCCGGCACCCCCTCACACCAGTAATGTCCGATAAAAAGGGGCGGTTCACTGGGCCCATAGTAGGAAAGACGTGCCTGCTCCCGCTCGGAAAGCGGACGCTCCTCGAGATCGTCGGGCAGGTTGTCGGGCTGGAAGATGACATCACCATAGGTGCGCGGTGTCTGCGCCCAGAAGTGAGCGCGAAAGGTGCGCCGGGTGAAGCCGTCGCCGGAATGAATCTTGACGCCTTCAGGTAAGGGAATGTGGGTTCCTCGAGTCAGCCGCTCCAGCACCTGATAGGCGAAGCTGTCGGGAATCACCGAGTCATCGAGGAACGCTTCATCGATACGCGCGTCGGGATAGTGAGACAAGAACTGGTTGATGAGGGGGGCGTCCCAGCAAGCATGAACTACTCTCATGCCATCAAGCTCGAGTAGCAAGGGAATCTCCATGAACCAGGCCAGGGTATCCTCCCATTCTGCAGGATGATCCCGATACTGCTCGAGGGTTTCCTGAATGACCCGATTATGCCGGGGGGTATGCTCACGCAGCCATTCACAACCCAGCCCTGGCGGGCAACGGCGGCTATAGGCCAATGCATTGATCTCATGGTTGCCCATGACGATGAATGCCTCCCCTGCCTCGACCATGCTTCGAACGATGGATACCGCCAAACGAATACGGGGTCCACGATCGATGAGGTCTCCCAGAAAGATGGCCTTGCGCCGTGGGTGACGATAAATCCCGCCCTGCTGATGGTAACCCAGCTTTTCGAGCAGCGCCGCCAAGGTCGCACCGCAGCCGTGCACGTCACCGATCAGATCATAACCTTCTACTTTGTCGATCATGGGCGTATCACTCTCCGAGCCGGCTACTCCAGCCCAGTTTGCTGCGACAGATTTCGAAATAGTTGTGCCCTCGCGGATGAATCAATTTGAGTTTATGCGGTTTGCGCCGTACATGGACGATGTCTCCCGGAGTCGATACCACCTGGGTCTGACCATCACAGCTGACGTGCGGGTAGGTTTCGTTGGTCTCGCCGATATGCACCATGATCTCGCTGGCCGCGTCGACGACGATGGGCCGGCTCGACAAGGTATGCGGGAACATCGGTACCAGGGTGATGGCATCGAGCTTAGGATGAACGATCGGCCCGCCCCCGGACAGGGCATAGGCGGTCGAGCCCGTCGGGGTGGCAATGATCAAGCCATCGGAACGCTGGCTATAGACAAGCTGGCCATCTACGAACAGCTCGAATTCGATCATCCGTACCGCCTTGCCGGGATGGATCACCACATCGTTTAGGCTCTCGCCGATACCCACCAGAGTCTCACCGCGAAAGACCTCGGTATCGAGCAAAAAGCGCTCTTCGATATCGTACTCCCCGGCCAGTACCTCGCCCACGCGCTCTTCCACCTCATCCGGCGAAATATCGGTCAGAAAGCCTAGGCGTCCTCGATTGATCCCGAGTACCGGCGTTCCGCTTCTACACAGGGCTCGGCCCGCCCCCAGCATGCTGCCATCCCCTCCTACCACGATCACTAGATCGCAGATATCGCCCAGCAGGCGTCTGCTAGCTTCCTGCTGCCCATGATCGAGCAGCACCGTGGCGGTGCGCTCCTCGATAATGACGTGATAGTGTCCAGCGTTGAGAAAACGGATCAAGCGTTTGAGCGTTTCGACCACGTTGGCACTACCGAGGCGCCCGATCAGGCCGATGTTCTTGAAAGATGCCATGGGCACTCCGTTACCCCGTCGAAGGCAGCTATTATGCGGGCTGAGTGCAAGACGGGGCAAACCGAACGCGTTCTGCACAGGTGGATACGAGACGCTTGACAGGCGGTTTGAAAAGCGCGGCTCCATTACGCACACTGCCAACGTATCCTCTTACCGGTGCACAGCCGATGTCCTTGCCTCCCATTATCATGCAGGACGCCATGATTGCCGACCTGGCCGGGTTACGGCATCCGCTGGTAAGGGACCTCGCCTGGCTGCTACATGCACCGGACATGCTGATGACGCCCTTCGCCGGGCGCCCCTCCCTCTTTGAACTGGGACTCGAGGACCCTCAGCGACGCAGTGCCTGGCTGAATGCGTTCGAGCAAACACCGCAGGCGATCGAGACCCGGGTAGGGCCGAGCCTCGTCAATCGCTTGGGTCACTATCACGAAAAGCTTTGGCATTTTTTGCTGGATCACGCCCCGCATACGCAGTTGCTGGCGCACAATCTGACGATACGCGATGCCAAACGCACCCTCGGTGAACTCGATCTGCTCTATCGTCATCGCAGCGACACGCCACCGGTGCATCTGGAACTGGCCATTAAATACTATCTCGGCTTACCGCAAGGCCCGCAGGCCATGGATAGTCAGGCACGCTGGATCGGTCCGGGTTGCGCCGACTCATTGGCCATCAAGCGCCAGCACAGCATCGAGCATCAGCTGCCCTTGGCCTCTCGGCCTGAGGCCGCCAAGGTTCTGGCACCGTTCAACGCCCCACCGCTCACGCCTCGACTGGCGTTGCTGGGGATCCTGTTTCGCCCCTGGTCGAATGAAGCGCGGCTATCTGCGCCTTGCGAGACTGCTTCCCAGGCCCTCTTTGGCGAGTGGCTTGCGCTCTCCCGCTGGCCCGATTTCTGTTGGCAACTTGACGACACTCGCGTTATCCGCGGCGCCTTTCTCGACAAGCCGCATTGGCTGGCGCCGCCGGCCGACACCGACTTGATCGAGTTGAGCCGTCTAAATCAAGCGCTAGAGCAGCATTTCGCCCGGCGTCGATCGCCCCGGCAGTTGATACTAAAGCACCCTGACGGCCGCTGGCAGCGCCTCTTCATCGTAGGAGATGACTGGCCGCACAGAATCCCGCTTCCACCAGGACGGTCGGCGTCAGAACACTAGCATCGGGCAGTGACGTTTGAGCAGCGCTGCTCGCGGCGCCTTACCCACCATTCGTTGATCAGCAAGGACGCGACAATGATCGCACCGCCCAGCGCCAGACGCAGTATATCCGCGTCCCGGTTCCAGATCAGCAGATTGACCAGCAGTCCCGCCGGAATCAACGCATTGTTCATGATCGCCAAGGCACCAGCATCGACTCGGGTCGCACCCTTGTTCCACAGAAAATAGCCAAGCCCCGAGGCAGCCAGCCCCAGCCAACCCAGCACCCCCCACTGCACGCCGGTGGTCGGCAACTTTTCGGTGGAACCGAAGATGGCGAAGGCGACGATTACCAGTGCCAGCGCGCCGAGATAGAACCAGCCGAACACGCTGCGCTGGGGGATACCCCGTGGTAGACCCTGGGCAAGATGCCGATAGGCCACCTGACCGATAGCGAAGCACAGGTTGGCGCCCTGAACCACCAGGAAGCCAAGCCAGAAATCGTCGCTGATACCTTGGTAGCGAATGACCGCCGCCCCCAGCACGGCAACGGCTGCCGTGAGCAGGTAGAATGGCGAAAAACGCTTGATCATGGCGTCGTCAAGCAGGGTTACGTAGAGCGGCGTGAAGATGGTGAACAGCAACACTTCAGGCACCGACAGCAATAGAAAGGACTGATAAAAGAAGATGTACATCAGCCCCAACTGGACCGCCCCGATGCACATCATCGCCAGCTTCATACCATTGGAAAGCGCCGAGGGCCGAAGAAATGGCAAGAACAGGAGGCTCGCCAACGCGATACGCACCAGTACCGCAAAGTAGCTATCGACCTGACCGGCGAGATAGGCGCCGATCAGAGAGAACGAGAAGGCCCATAGGGCCGTGACACCAATCAGGTAGGACATGAGCGACCCGTGAATCAACCAATTGAGCCGGCTATCTTAGCGCTACGCCAACGGCTGCTGTCAACCTCAAGAGTATATTTTGGTTCACAGCCACAACCGGGGTCGCGCAGCGGCTGGGCCGGCCGGGGCAATGGCACGGTCGTCGCCGAGGCGCACGCCGACATCAGCCTGACGCTCACCGAAAGCGGTCGCTTTCGGCTGGAGGGCGCGGCCGAGTCGATTGCCTTTCACAACGTCTTTCGCTGGCGCTTTTATCAGGATCGTATCAGCCTATCCCATGAGCGGCGTGGTCCCGAGGCGGCGGTATGGCTATTCGATCTGGTCGCCGCCGATCACGAACAGAGTTGCGATCTCATTTCCCGAGAGGCTCACCTGTGCGGTAGAGATCGCTATCGGGCGCGACTGACCTTCATGGATCAGGGATTCGATCTCGAATGGACCATTCAGGGACCGCGCAAGGACGAGCATCTTCATTATCGATATCGGTAGACGTCGCCCACCAAAAGGATGGCGCCCGCAGGCGCCATCGTCGTTCTATCACTCAAATCCACACTCTCACTCGAGCGGTGGAATCAGCCCTCCTCCCAGGACTTGACCAACTCGTCATAGGGCACGGTCTTGCCCTGGGGCTTCTCGTTGTCGAGCTTGGGCTTGGGTGCGCCGGGCTGATCGAGCCAATACTGGGGGTCGCGCTTCTCGTTGAGCCTGGGTCCGCACTCTTCCTGCACCTTGGCGCGTTCCAGGCGCTCGAGGATACGATCCTGGGCTTCGGCCAGGCCGTCGAGGGCCTCCTGGGCGCTGGACTCACCGCTGGCAGCGCGGGAGACATACTGCCACCACAGCTGAGCCAGCTTCGGATAGTCGGGCACGTTGGTACCGGTCGGCGACCATTGCAGACGCGCCGGGCTACGATAGAACTCGACCAGGCCGCCCAGCTTGGGCGCCGCTTCGGTCATCGCCTCGGACTGGATGTCCGACTCGCGGATCGGCGTCAACCCGACCAGGGTCTTCTTCAGCGACACGGTCTTGGAGGTAACGAACTGCGCATAAAGCCAGGCCGCCATGCGATTCTCCTTGGGCGTGGAGTCGAAGAAGGTCCAGGCGCCCACATCCTGATAGCCTTTTTTCATGCCATCTTCCCAGTACGGCCCGACCGGCGACGGCGCCATGCGCCATTTGGGTGTGCCGTCCTCGTTGACTACCGGCAGGCCTTCCTTGGTCATGTCCGCGGTGAAGGCGGTGTACCAGAAAATCTGCTGGGCAATATTGCCCTGGGCGGGCACCGGCCCGGCCTCGGAAAAGGTCATGCCCTGGGCGGCAGGCGGCGCATAGGCCTTTAGCCAGTCGACATACTTCTGGGTGGCGTACACCGCCGCCGGACCGTTGGCAGCACCACCGCGGGCGACCATGGAGCCTACCGGGTGACACTCTTCGACGCGAATACCCCATTCATCCACCGGCAAGCCATTGGGGATGCCCTTGTCGCCGGCACCGGCCATGGAGAACCAGGCATCGGTGAAGCGCCAGCCCAGGGGCGGGTCTTTCTTGCCATAGTCCATGTGGCCATAGATGCGCTTGCCATCGATCTCCTTGACATCGTTGCTGAAGAAGTCGGCGATGTCCTCGTAGGCGGACCAGTTGACCGGCACCCCCAACTCGTAACCGTACTTGTCCTTGAACTGTTTTTTGAGTTCGGGATCGTCGAACCAGTCGGCACGGAACCAGTAGAGGTTGGCGAACTGCTGATCCGGCAGTTGATAGACTTTGCCGTCCGGCCCGGTGGTGAAGGAGAGGCCAATGAAATCGTCCATATCCAGGGTCGGCGAGGTAAATTCGGCACCATCACCCTCGATCATGTCCGAGATCGGCACCACCTTGCCGTAGCGCGAGTGGGTACCGATCAGATCCGAGTCGTTGACATAGCCATCGTAGATATTGCGCCCGGACTGCATCTGGGTCTGCAACTTCTCGATGACATCGCCCTCCTGAATCAGGTCATGATTGAGCCTGATGCCGGTAATCTCGGTAAAGGCCTTGGCCAGCACATTCGCTTCGTACTGGTGGGTGGTCAGGGTTTCCGAGGCGACGTTGATTTCCTTGCCGCGCAGCGATTCCGCAGCATCGATGAACCACTGCATCTCCTTCATCTGCTCTTCCGGGGTGAGCGTGGAGGTCTCGAACTCCTGCTCGATCCAGCGCTTGGCGGCATCCTGATACTGATCGGCAAGCGCCAGGCCGGGTGCCGCGATCAGGCCTGCCAGACTAATGGCCATGGCCATACGGGTCAGCTGCGGAACGTACGTGATATGAGACATAGCAACCTCGTTGTTGTGTGATGTTGTGCTCTAGTGAGATCGATGACGCTTCAGAGTGTGATGCATTACCCCCATTTCAGGATGATGACGAGTCCCGCCACACTGGCTAACGTGGCGATCCACAGCGGCCAGCCGGTCAAAGCGAGCAGTAGCAGGTGTAGATACCCGGCGCCCAGCAGGCTGATGAAGAGTCGATCTCCCCGGGTCGTCGAGATCGGAAGGAACCCCTTGCGCTGATGTCCCGGCGACACCGTCTGCCAGATCGTCATCCCGGTCAGGATCAGCGCGATGGCGATGAAGAAGCTCGCCGTCGGTAGTGTCCATGCCATCCATTCCATGTGCTGCCCTCCTCGTTACGGAATCGCTGAATAAATTGCCGAGCAGAATGAAGCGCAAGGCGCCCGGAACACAGAAGACGAGACATAACTAGGTGTTAGGCGATCTTCGACCGGGCTGGCGCACCAGTACCGCGTAACGCAGCGATTCGTCTGTGTAGGCATTTATTCCTCATACACGGCCCAGGGCGAAGCCCTTGGCAACATGGTTACGCACGAAGTAGATCACCGCGATACCCGGCAACAGCGCCACGACCCCGGCGGCGGCGAGCACGCCCCAGTCGATCCCCGAAGCGGAGACGGTACGCGTCATCTGCGCCACGATCGGTTTGGCATCCACCGCCGTGAGTGTTCGCGCCAGCAGTAGCTCGACCCAGGAGAACATGAAGCAGAAGAAGGCGGTGACCCCGATACCTGGGCGAATCATCGGAATGAAGATACGCAGGAAGAAGCGCGGAAAGCTGTAGCCGTCGATGTAGGCCGTCTCGTCGATCTCCTTGGGCACGCTGGACATGAAGCCCTCGAGAATCCACACCGCCAGGGGCACGTTGAACAGACAGTGAGCCAGAGCCACGGCGATGGTGGTGTCGAACAGGCCGACCGAGGAGTAGAGCTGAAAGAAAGGCAGCAGAAACACCGCCGGTGGAGCCATACGGTTGGTCAACAGCCAGAAGAACATGTGCTTGTCGCCGAGAAAGCGATAGCGCGAGAACGCATAGGCCGCGGGCAGTGCCACCGCCAGCGAGATGACCATGTTCATCGACACGTAGCTGAGCGAATTGAGATAGCTCGTGTACCAGCTTGGATCGGTAAAGATCACCCGGTAATTATCCAGCGTCACATTCGCCGGCCACAGCGACAGCGTCCCGAGGATCTCTTGATTCGATTTCAGGGACATGTTGATCAGCCAGTAGATCGGTACCAGCACGAACAGCAGATAAAAAAACAGCACGAACAGCTTTCTTGTCTTCATGACGCACCTCAGTCCTTGTCGTCGGCGTGGGTCATGGCGGTATAGAACAGCCAGGTGACCAGCAGAATGATCAGGAAGTAGATCAGCGAGAACGCCGCGGCACGACCAATATCGAACTGTCCCACCGCCATCTGGGTCAGCGTCTGACTGAGGAAGGTGGTGGTGGTGCCGGGCCCGCCACCGGTCAATACGAAGGGCTCGGTATAGATCATGAAGCTATCCATGAAGCGCAGCATCACGGCGATCAGCAGCACGTTCTTGAGCTTGGGCAGCTGAATATAGCGAAATACCGCCCAGTGCGACGCACGATCGATGCGCGCCGCCTGATAGTAGACATCCGGGATCGAGCGCAGTCCGGAATAGCACAACAGCGCCACCAGCGAGGTCCAGTGCCAGACGTCCATGATCAACACCGTGACCCAGGCGTCCACGGTGTTGGAGGCGTAGTTGTAATCGATGCCTAGGTTGTGCAGCAGTCGACCATAGAGGCCAATGTCGCCACGCCCGATGATCTGCCAGATGGTGCCCACGACATTCCAGGGGATAAGCAACGGCAGCGAGAGCAGTATCAGACAGATCGGCACCCCGAGACCGCGGCGCGGCATGGACAAGGCCACGATGATGCCGAGCGGAATCTCTATCGCCAAGATGCTGAAGGAGAAAGCGAACTGGCGCAGCAGGGCATCGCGCAGACGTTCGTCGCGCAGGATTTCCCGATACCACTCGGTGCCCACGAAAAAACGGGTACTCGGGTCGAAGATGTCCTGAACCGAGTAGTTGACCACCGTCATCATCGGGATGATGGCGCTGAACGCCACCAGTATGAATACCGGCAGCACCAGCCACCAGGCCTTGTTGTTGTGTACTTTCATTGTGCGTCTCCACCAGCGTCATCCACATCCGCCGTCTCCATTTCCACCAAGACGTCATCGGCGTAGAACCGAGTCCAGCGCTCGGGGAACAACAGGCCAATCTCACCGCTAGGCACCGCATGATCTTCTTCAATGCGCGCTTTGATGAACACGGGTTCACTATTTCCCTGCAACCGCAGATCGAGAATCTTGTAAGTGCCGAGGTCCTGCACCAGATCGATCCTGGCATGCAGATATGCCTGCTCAGGCGCGATCAACTGAACGAACTCGGGGCGGATGCCCAGCCTGAGCGACTGCGAGGAGCGCGCCCAAAGGGCATCACGTACGGCCGGCGCCAGCGGTAAATCGATACCGGCCACGCGCACTCCCGTCTCGCTCGGCGTGGCCTCGAGCAGGTTCATGCCAGGGCTGCCGATGAAGTAACCGACGAAAGTGTGGGCGGGGTTCTCGAACAGCTCCCGAGGCGTGCCGAACTGCACGATCTGGCCGTCGTACATGACCGCGATCTTGTCGGCGAAGGTGGAGGCCTCGAGTTGATCGTGGGTCACGTAGACCATGGTGATATTGAAGCGCTCGTGAATCTGCTTGAGCTTGCGACGTAGACGCCACTTGAGCTGTGGGTCGATCACCGTCAGCGGCTCGTCGAACAGGATAGCGGCCACGTCGTCACGCACCAGTCCTCGGCCCATCGAGACCTTCTGCTTCTCGTCCGCGGTCAGGTTGCGCGCCTTGCGATGCAGCAGATCCTCGATCTCCAGGGACTCCGCCACCTCCCGAACGCTCCTTGATCTTGTCCGCTGGCTGGCGCTGATTGCGCAGCGGAAACGCCAGATTGTCATACACCGTCATGGTGTCGTAGATCACCGGAAACTGGAAAACCTGGGCAATGTTGCGCTGCTGCGGCGTCAGGCCATTGACCGACTCGCCGTCGTACAGCACCTTGCCCTCGGAGGGATCGAGTAGCCCCGAGATGATATTGAGCAGCGTGCTCTTGCCGCAGCCGGAAGGGCCCAGCAAGGCGTATGCACCGCCCTGCTCCCAGACGTGATCCATGGGGCGCAAGGCGTAATCCTCGGGTCCGGACGGGTTGGCCTGATAACTATGGGCCAGCTGTTCAAGACGAATTTCCGCCATGATCTATTCTCACTCATGCCTGTTGTTGGATTTGGCTGGGCGCATGGACCAGATCGCCACTCTCATCGAAGACAAACAGCTTATGGCAGGGTGCATAAATGCGAACCTCGTTATCCACATGAAAATCATGGATACCGCTCAGGTGCAGCACCAGATCGAAGGCGTCGCTACTTACGTGCAGGAACGTCTCGGAACCACTGATCTCGGCGACGCCCACGATCATGCGGAATTCCAGGTCATCGTCTCGCATCCGGGTCAGGCTCAGATGACTGGGCCGAATACCCAAGCGATAGCGTCCTGGCTTCAACTGAGCCAGGGGCAGTGATATCGGGAAGGTCGTGCGATCGATGACCAACTCGCTATCGCGCAGCTCGACATTCATCAAATTGATGGGCGGCTCGCCGAACAGCGAGGCGGCCTCGACAGTTTCCGGATGATGATAGACCTGGTCGCTGGGGCCGTTCTGCAGGATTCGGCCCTCGTGCAAAAGCGTGGTGGTGTCGCCTAGCGCCAAGGCCTCACCAGGCTCGGTGGTGGCATAGACGGCAATGGTATTGCGCGTATGGAACAGCTTGCGCATTTCCAGACGCAGTTCCTCGCGCAGCTTGTAATCGAGATTGACCAGCGGCTCATCGAACAGCACCAGGTCGGCCTCCTTGACCAGTGCACGGGCCATGGCAGTGCGCTGCTGCTGTCCACCGGAAAGCTCCTGAGGGTAGCGTCCCAACAGATGCTCGATACGCAGCATACCGGCCGTCTCCTCGACCCGACGGACGATCTCCTGCTTGGGCACCTTGGCCAGCTTCAACGGTGAAGCGATATTGTTGAAGACATTCAGCGTGGGATAGTTGATGAACTGCTGATAGACCATCGACACATTGCGCTCGCGTACCGGCACGCCGGTCATGTCGCGACCATTGAGCAGCACGCGTCCGCGACTCGGGGCATCCAGACCCGCCATCAGGCGCATCAGGGTGGTCTTGCCTGCCAGAGTATGGCCCAGCAGCACATTGAAAGTGCCGGATTCAAGGGTCAGGTTGGCGTCGACGATGTGCTTCTCGCCGCTTACGGTTCGCTCGAGTTGCTCAAGTGTCAGGGACATGGATTATTATTTTCCTTTCGTGTTCGCACATTTAAAAGATCATGGGCGAACATCATGTCGAGCGCAAAAAGAGATTTCGAAATTCTCGATAATTAAAATCAACCTTTTGTTTTTAATTAAAAAAACAAGTCTTATACCTTGGTATAAGCGCTTTTTCGAGCAATCTGACGGCATCCATAAGAACAAAAAACGATCGCTAACGCTGCAGAAAAACGACAAAAACTGTTCGCAAACGAACACCTCGCGCGCATCCTGTAGCGAAGGGCGCAGTGATGAAAGCAATCGCCGCCAAGCATCCTACAGCACGATCTTATATCAGCAGATAGACGCAACCGCTGCATGTTCTACGAGGAACACCGAGTCCCTTCTGGACAGCGGGCTCTTTTATCAAACAGCGGTATTTCAACCGTGGCGCCCGATGCGTATTGAGCATGTAACAAAAGGCATATTACCTTCTTTAACATCACATTAAATGCCCAATCATTTTTTGGCGAAGACAATGCGTATAAACGTGTAAGATATTGACTACAAAGTTTATAGGATAATCACGACATCGCATTATAAGGCTTTTTAACTTCCGGCATATTGTGTAGATTGTGTAACTTTGTGTTTCTTGCAAGGATTACACATGGCCTCCCCGACCGGACTCCAGTTCACCCTCTCCCGATCCAGCGGTCCAAATAATGACGGAGCCGACGACCCGGCAGTCATCGATTTCCACTTAGAAGAAACGCTCTCCACGCCTTTCGACCTCACGGTGAACTTCGCCAGCCGCCAGCATGATCTCTCGGCCAGCGACTGGCTCGATCGCGAAGTGACGCTAAGCGTGTGGCAGGATGGGGCCGTGTTGCGCCGCGTGCATGGCGTCGTCAGCGAATTCGAACAGGGCGATCGCGGCCATCGGCGTACCCATTACGCCATCACCGTCAAGCCGGCCCTGTGGCGGCTCTCCTTGCGTCACAACTCGCGCATCTTCCAGAACGTCTCGCCGCTGACCATCATCAACACCCTGCTCGATGAGCGTGGTATCACGGATGTAGCCTTTGCGGTGACCCGGGAGCCAGAAGTCCGCGAATACTGCGTGCAGTACCGCGAAACGGATCTGGCCTTCATCCAGCGCCTGGCCGCGGAAGAAGGCCTGTTCTATTTTCATCAATTTGAAAACACGGCAGGCGGCGCTCATCGGCTGGTGTTCGCCGACGACCCGCAGGTGCTCGGCAATCTGGGGTCACGTTCCTATCACAGCCGCCCCGGCGGCACGGCCCCGGCGCGCCATATCCGTCGCCTGCGCCAGACCGCGCGGGTGCGCCCGGCGTCGGCCATGTTGAAGGATTACTCCTTCAAGCAGCCCGCCTATTCACAGTTACATCAGGCGCAGCTGCATGAGCAGGTCGGCAGCGGCCTGGAAGTCCATGCCCAGCGCACCGACTATGAACACTTCGATTATCCCGGGCGCCACAAGGCGGACGCCTCGGGCAAGGCGTTCACGAAGGTTCGCCTGGAACAGCTGCGCAGTAACGCCACCACCGCGAGCGCCGAAAGCGATCTACCGGAGCTGTTGCCCGGGGCGCGCTTTGCCCTCACCGATCACGACAGCGATGTCCTGAACCGCGACTGGCAGGTCATCAGCGTCATGCATGAAGGCACTCAACCCCAGGCCCTGGAAGAAGACGCTTTCAGCGGTGACGGCATGACGACCTACCACAACACCCTGGTGCTGATGCCCGCCGACCAGGCCTGGCGTGCTGAACAATCCCCCAAGCCCCGGGTCGATGGGCCCCAGGTGGCTTTCGTGGTCGGTCCCGAAGGTGAAGAGATCCACTGCGACAAACAGGGCCGGGTCAAGGTGCAGTTCCCCTGGGATCGCTATGCCAAGGGTGATGACACCAGCAGCGCCTGGATTCGCGTCTCCCAAGGCTGGGCCGGCGGGGGCTATGGCTCGATGGCGATTCCCAGAGTCGGCCACGAAGTCATCGTGTCGTTCCTCGAAGGCGACCCGGATCAGCCGCTGATCACCGGGCGTACCTATCACGCGGTGAATACCCCGGCCTACTCGTTGCCAGAACACAAGACACGCACCGTGCTTCGCACCCAGACCCACAAGGGCGAGGGCTTCAACGAACTGCGCTTCGAGGACGCCACCGACCAGGAACAGATCTGGATTCACGCCCAGAAGGATCTGGAACTCCTCACCGAGAACGACCGCACCGAGGCGATTCGTCGCGACAGCCATCTCACGATCAAACGCGACCGCATCAGTAAACTCGATCGCGATGACCACCTTACCGTTCACGGCGAGCGCCACACGAAGATCGATGGCAATCACAGCCTGGTCGTGCAGGGCACATTGCATCTCCAAGCGGGACAAGCCTGGCTTTCGGAATGCGGGCGCGAGTTGCATATCAAGGCGGGCCAGAAGGTCGTGCTAGAAGCCGGCGACGAGCTCAGCCTAAATGCCGGCGGTAGTTTCCTCAGGATCGATGGCAGCGGCGTAACACTCGGGGGTCCCAAGGTCCGAATCAACGCCGGCGGAAGACCAGGCAAAGGCCTTGAACAAAAAGCAGAGCTACCCAAGCTGCCTGGCCAGGCCCAACCGGAAGTTTCCAAAAGTGTCGCGCCTGTCTCTCACGAACAGCTTTTAAGCGCTGCCGTTTATGGTGCCAGTACCGTGGAAGCCTGCCAGATTCAGGATGTCGCGCTGGCATCCGGACCCAGTAACTGCGGCCTGGGAGTACAATGCCGATGTGGATAAGCCGTTTCCTGGTCGATCTTTCCTGGCATCGAGAAGGGTTACGCCGGATGTTCGAAATCGAATCTGTGCCTCGCTATCGACTGCTCTATCTGCAGACCATTCAACACGAACAGGCCAGTGTCGGTCCACTGCTCATCGAACCCCGCTCGCCGGTCGCCCATCAACACTACAAGAAGTGGGTTCAACAGGGGCTGGCGATCGAGCTACAGGGGCAACAGCGCTTCGAGCTCGTTGTCGATCACCTGCAAACGCTCACCCTGGTAGAACGCGAGCAGGCACCGCCAGTCGTGTTTCGCTACGCTGACCCACGACTCTACGCTGGACTTGAAGCCACGCTAAACGATCACGATCTCAAGCGTCTGCTCGGTCACAATGATCGCATGCGCGCCGTCGTGTCGAACAAAACCTGGATACTGCAACAAGATAGTTTGGAGGCGGCTCGCTATAAACCAACCGACGCTCCCTTCCGGCTGACCCAGCAGCATCTGCAAGGCATCGAGGCATGGCGCATGCGATCGATGCTGCAACCCTTGGCCGTGCAATACGCTATCCCACTTGAGCGTTTGAGCGGCTGGTTCCAGGAGATGCAAGCCTCAGGTGTCGGAGAACGCGACTGTCTCGAACATTGCCAGCGTATGGCGCGTGACGCTTGTAATAGCGCCACTCTTGCCCATCCAGAAGAAGAAATATACTCATGAATGATGTCTCCCTTCCCTTCCAGCCCAGTTGCCAGAACGGCAGCGGTGCGATCTATCAGGCCGAATGCGTCGCCAAGGTCTTCGTTACCCTCGAGCACCAGGACACCCTGGGGCGGCCACTTCCCGCCGGCATCGAGGTCGATGTGCGCGACGCGCGCCAGCGCCGCTACCCGGGCGTGACCGATGAACAGGGCATCAGCCACCACTATGGCGTGCTCGCCGGTCCCTTCGCCTGGCAATTGCTGAACGCCCCGGGGCACCATCTGGTCGCCATCGACGAGGTGCCGGTGCATCCGGTGGCGGCGGGCATCAGCGCCCCAGAGGCGATGGCGGTGATGAACGAGACCACGGTCATCGCGACCTATCTGCCGCCGCCGATCCTCGTCGATCTGCATGCCCCGCTGGCGACGGGCGAGGTGGACCGGCTGAGCGACGATCAGCTCGAGCAGCTGCGCCTGGCCGGCCACAACGCCACCCTGTTCATCCACGGCTACAACGTCGAACGCGGTGACTGGGCACGTTTCGATCC
>NZ_JBNCAN010000013.1:0-116026 GCF_049808615.1 Halomonas sp. GXIMD04776
AGCGTCGCCATGGTTGGTCCTCCCCGGTATGCGTTCAGCGGGTGAGACGGAATCGGCGGTCAGAAAATGCTCGCTGGCGGTGATAGGGGAAGTGTCGACGCCGGCATCACGGATTCAGGTTCAACTGTACCCTTGTTATTTAATATTTCTGAATCTGTATTGCAAACGATACCAGACGTAGCCTGTGAGTGGACATACACCAGCAGGAGAAACCCCATGATGCTCATTCGCCTCAACCGGCTATTCGCCAGGCTCCGCGACCACCAGCAGAATCACTGCTCGCGGCAACGGCTACTCGAACTCGATACCCATCAGCTCAAGGACATCGGTCTGTCTCGGGCCGATGCCGTTCGTGAGGGGTGCAAACCCTTCTGGAAAGCGTGATTTATTCTCCAAACCCAGGACAGGAACATAATGGATAACGCCGACTACTATCTGCTGGACGTGTTTACCGATTACGCCTTCGCGGGCAACCCGCTGGCGGTCTTCCCCTATGCGGATGATCTGAGTGCCGAGCGTATGCAGGCTATCGCCAACGAATTGAATCTGTCCGAGATGGTGTTCGTCGGCGCGACAATGGACCCCCATCGCTATCCGGTTCGCATCTTTACGCCGACGATGGAACTGCCCTTCGCCGGGCATCCTACCGTGGGTACGGCGCATCTGCTGGCGGAGCTTGGATGGGTTAAGCGTGATCGGGGATTGATTCTGGAAGCCGGTGTGGGTCCGCTGGGGGTATGTTTCAATGAAGGACTGGCATACTTCACTACGGCGCAGCCCCTCGAGATCGGTGGCAGCGCGCTCGATCGAGCCGCTGCTGCTTCGCTGCTTGGCCTGAACGAGACCCAGATCGTCGGCGAACCGATACTTGCTTCCTGTGGCGTGCCCTACCATCTGATCGAACTCGATTCAGTCGAGGCGCTGGACAGCGTGATTCCCGCGCCAGCCCATTGGGCACGCTGGGTAGCACCCAGCGGCCATGACGCCATTTATCTTTATGTGAAGGGCCCGCCAGGCGAGCAGGCGAATCATCTACGCTGCCGGATGTTCACCATGGGCGCTAGTCTCTATGAAGACCCGGCGACCGGCAGCGCGGCCGCAGCCTTGGTGGGCACGTTGGCCATGGCTGAAAAAGGCTCAGGTCGCTGGCAGTGGCAGATCGATCAAGGAATAGAGATGGGTCGCCCCAGCCGGATAATCGCGGAGGTGGAGCAAGACGGCGACGTCATGACGATTCACATCGGCGGTCAGGCGGTGATTGTCGGCCACGGCACCATGCAGATTCGTTGATCTTGCCCCATACTGAGGCTCCGAACCCACGACATCCTATTTACGGAGTTTTTATGGCGCGCTTCGTCATCCTTGCCTTCATCGCCGGTTTTCTTGCAGTGATCTGCTTCCATCAGGCTGCTGCCGGACTGCTGCACGCCTTTGGCATCATTCCTTCGGCGCCTTACAACGCCTCCCCGACGGCGCCTTTTGGTGTGCCTGCCTGGTTCTCGGCGAGTTTCTGGGGCGGGCTCTGGGGCATTCTCATGCTGTGGCTGTTTAACCACTTCAACATTACCCAAGGCCAATGGTGGAAGGCGCTGCTGTTCGGCGGCATCGCTTTGACCCTGGTCGCCATGGTGATTGTCTTTCCGCTCAAGGGCCGGGGTTTCAGCCTCGCGGTCTTTCCGATCGGCTTCATCGTCAATGCCGCCTGGGGGGTAGGCACCCTGGTATTCGCCCGGGTGTTTCATTTGAGCCTTGGAAAGACCGGCAAGCCCACCACCGTGTAGTCAGCACAGATGACGCTGACTAGAGCTGGCTGATCAATAGTGCCGCACTCCCGACAACCAATGCAGACGCCACCGCAATGTCGAGCAGACGATTGAGCCAGCGATCGCGAGAAGGCGCGGAGCGTCGAGTCGCCCCGCGGCGGGAAGATGTCGAGGATCTCCTGGATGAAGACATGGCAATGTTCGAATTGGCCCTGGTTACGTTAGCTTGATCTTAGCACTATCGCTTGACCATCGCTCTTACCGGTTTCCTCGCGGGTTGATCCGCCGATTGACCACATCCGGCGCCCGCCGATAACGATCCTCTTCCGCGATGAGTTCCGCCTCGAAGGCGTCGGCGCCCACCGGCGTCTCACCGTGTCGACGATAGAGCGCCGTGAGCATGGCCCTGCGATCGGCACGCAGCTCCTTGATCAACACGAAGATCATGCCATAGATGATGAAGGTGAATGGCAACGCCGAAAGAACCGCTGCCGACTGCAAGCCTTTCAAGCCACCGGCGATGATCAAGGTCAAACAGATGGCAGCGATGAGCACACCCCAGGCAACACGCTTATAGAGCGGCGGATTGATCGAGCCGCCATCGGTCATCTGCGCCACGATATAGGTGGCGGAGTCCGCGGAGGTCACCAGGAAGATGAAGATCAACAATAGGGCAACGATCGACAACACCTCGGTGAAGGGCATCAACTCGAACATCTGAAACAATGCCACGGTGATGTTCTCGTCGGTGGCCGCCGCCAGGCCTACGTCGCCGGACATTTCCAGGTTGATCGCTGCGCCACCGAAGATACCGATCCACAGGCAGGCCAGCAGCGGCGGGACGATCAACACGCCAAACACGTACTCCTTGATCGTGCGTCCACGGGAGACCCGCGCCACGAAGGTGCCGACGAAGGGTGACCAGGCAATGACCCAGGCCCAATAGAAAATCGTCCACTCATTGGCCCAGGTCTCGCCACTGAACGGCGTGGTACGCAGGCTCATGACCACGAAATTCTGCAGATAATCGCCGATACCCAAGGTAATGGTCTCGAGAATGGCCAGGGTGGGGCCGGTGAACAACACGTAGAACATGAGGATGAAGCACAGGGTCAGGTTGAGATTGGAAAGGCGCTTGATGCCTTTATCCAACCCCGACCAGGTCGAGATCATGTAGCAGACGAACATCGCGCCCATGATGATGAACTTCCACAATGCGCTCTCCTCGACACCGAAGACGGCGCTCAGTCCGCCATTGATCTGCAACACCGCCAGGCCGATCGAAGTGGCGACCCCCATGACCGTCGCCACTACCGCAAATATATCCAGCGCTGGTGCCAACTTACGCGCCTTGGGGCGCTTGGCCGTGACGGACGAGAGCACCGAGGAGACGAGCCCTGCCTGCCCTTTACGAAACTGGAAATAGGCAATGATCAACCCGACGATGGAGAACGCTGCCCACTGATGAATGCCCCAGTTGAAGAAGCTGTATTGGATGGCGTAGCGTGCCGATGCTGCGGTTTCTGGCGCTACATCATCATAGGGCGGATGCAGATAGTGAGTCATGGGCTCGGCCATGCCATAAAATACCAGCCCCACGCCGAACCCGGCGGCCAGCAACATACTGACCCAGGAAAAGAAACTATAGGTGGGGGTACTGTCCTGGGGGCCCAGGCGAATCTTGCCGTACTTGCTGAAGGCAAGCGCGAACAGGAACAGCACAAAGCCGAACACCGAGAACAGATAGAACCAGCCGAAATAGCGCCCGATGACCCCTAGCGCCGAATTGGCAATATTGCCGAACTGGCCGGGAAAAGCAGCACCGATCGCAACAAGGGCGATGATGATCAAAGCGGAAATGGTAAAGACGCGTTGCCGTCCAGAATTGGCCATGTTTCTTCCTTGTGCAAAATATCGCGTAGACTACTATTGCGTCAGCTTATAATTCACGGCCTCCTAATTCACCCGGCCGAAAACCTTTAAATCATATACTTACACAGTCCGCGCATGCCTTTACCTTCCTTTACCTCCCTTGCCTCGTCCACCGCCTGGCTCAACCGGCTGGCCGAGTCGAATCATGCGTACTGGCTGCTGTTTCTGGCCTCGGTGCTCGAGACCCTGCTGATCCCCATTCCCATCGAGATCATCATCATCCCCTGGATGCTGTCGCATCCGGACAGGAAGTGGCGTATCGCCGCGGTTGCACTGGCAGGCAATCTGACCGCGGCCACGGTGGGTTTCTGGCTGGGTAGCCTGGCAATGGAGCAGTGGGGAGATACGCTGATCTCCTTCTTTGGTGGACAGCAAGCCTACGACAGTTTCCAGGCGCGCTTCGATAGTCAGGGGTTCATGGCCATTCTGGCCATCGGCATCACGCCGGTGCCCTTCCAGATCGCCATGCTGGTCGCCGGGGCCAGCAACTACCCCTTCCTGCTGTTTCTGGCGGCGGCCTGTATGGCGCGCGGTATACGCTACTTCGGCCTGGCACTGCTGGTACGGATATTCGGCGACGCTGCCACGCGAATCTGGCAGCGACACTCGCGCAAGGTGGGAGTACTTCTGCTAGTGATTCTTGTGGCATGGCTCGGCTGGCAGTTGAAGGGCTACTTCACCTGAGTCAACGCCTTGCAATTCAGCGTCGGAGGCCCCAAAAAAGACACTAATAAGGGCGCTAACAAACCGGCGTCCCCGTCTTCAAGGAGGCTACATGAGCCGACTCTCCGATACCCCGCTCTCCGTTCTCGATCTGGCGCCCATTCGCCAAGGGGGCAGCGTCGCCGAAACCTTCGCCAATAGCGTTGATCTCTCTCGGCAGGTCGAAGCGCTTGGGTTCAACCGCTATTGGCTGGCCGAGCACCACAATATAGACGGCATCGCCAGTGCCGCCACCTCAGTACTGATCGGTCATATCGCCGGTTCCACCCAACACATCCGGGTGGGTGCAGGTGGCATCATGCTGCCTAACCACCCGCCGCTGGTGATCGCGGAGCAGTTCGGCACTCTGGAAACGCTCTATCCCGGGCGCATCGATCTAGGCCTGGGGCGCGCACCCGGCTCCGACGGTGTGACCATGGCAGCCATGCGCCGCGATCCGCGTTCCGGCGTGAACGACTTCCCCGATCAGCTCGATGAGTTGCGGCGCTATCTGGGCGATGCCCTGCCCGACCAGCGCGTACGCGCCATGCCCGGTCAGAGCACTCATGTGCCGATCTGGCTACTGGGTTCGAGCGGCTACAGCGCTCAGTTGGCTGCGCGCCTCGGCCTGCCCTTTGCCTTTGCCGCCCAGTTCGCGCCGGGTTATCTGTTCGAGGCACTACGCCTGTACCGCGAGCAGTTCCGGCCCTCTACCGTGCTCGATGAGCCCTATGCCATGGTGGGCATGCCGGTGATCGCGGCGGAAAGCGACGAGCAGGCCGCCTTTCTGGCGACTACCGCCCAGCAGAAATTCCTCAACCTGATTCGAGGGCGCAGTACCCGCTCTCTACCGCCTCAAGAGCAACTCGATTGGTCGCCCCAGGAACAGGCCATGGTGGGTCAGAATCTGGGGGCTGCGGTGATTGGTGGGCCAAAGACCGCACGCGAAGGATTGGAGCGCTTCCTGGAAGAGACCCAGGCCGACGAGTTGATGATCGCCACGGATGTCTATCATCAAGAAGACCGGAAACGCTCCTTCGAGATCCTTGCCGAGGTGTGGAAAAGCTAGGGGTCGAGAATTTTTAACCCATGCGGGCCTTGAGCCGCTGTTCGAGTTCATTCTGATCCGCGGCAAAACGGCGGATGCCTTCGGCCAGCTTGTCGTTGGCCATGGCATCCTGATTGTGACCCCAACGGAATTCGGCTTCGCCCAGGGGTGCCAGACGCTCGGAGCCCTCGCCGACATCGCTTATCTTGCGCTGGACATCCCCATCGCTACCGGCCAACTCTTCGAGCAGCGCTGGTGAAATGGTCAAGCGATTGCAACCCGCCAAGGCCAGAATCTGGCCGGTGGTACGGAAACTCGCCCCCATCACCACGGTGTCGTAGCGGTAGTCGCTGGCAACCCGGCAGACATTGCGCACGAATTGCACACCGGGATCGTCCTCTGGGGCGTACTCCTTACCCGTTTCTTTCTTGTACCAGTCGGTGACCCGACCGACGAAGGGCGAGATCAAATGCACACCGGCATCGAAGCAGGCGCGCGCCTGAGCATCGCTGAACAACAGGGTCAGGTTGCACTGGATGCCTTCACGCTCCAGCGTTTCGGCGGCACGGATGCCCTCCCAGGTAGAGGCTAGCTTGATCAACACCCGTTCGCGGCCGATGCCGCGCCGGTCGTAAAGATCGATCAATTGATGTGCCTTGGCGATGCTGGCTTCGCGATCGAAGGAGAGCTTGGCGGCCACCTCGGTGGAGACACGCCCCGGAATCACCCCGGCGATTTCACTGCCAATAGCCACGGATAAGCGGTCCACGGCCTGGTCGATACGTGCCTGGGAATCGCTTGTCTCGTTTGCGACCTCGGCTAGAGTCTCGTCGATCAATGCCTGGTGGCCAGGCAGATCGAAGGCCTTGAGAATCAACGAAGGGTTGGTCGTAGCATCGTGCGGTTCATAACGACGCATGGCGTCCAGGTCACCGGTGTCGGCAACCACCATCGAATATTGCTTGAGGGCGTCCAATTGGCTGGGCATGTCGATCTCCTCTAAAATCGTGTCTGAAGATATTTCGAGCGCATGGTAACGCAAGTTGAGCCTGCCCGGGTCATGTCGATGTAAGAGCGGGCAGCCAGACACGAGCACACAGCCCACCAAGCACAGAATCTTCCAGTTGCAGCTGGCCCCCGTAGAGCGTCATTAGATCTTCGACGATGGCGAGCCCTAGACCCGAACCAGAATCCGGGCTCGGGTCTAAGCCAGTGTCGAAGCCAGGACCAGAACCGGGATTGAAGTCAGAGCTTTTTTCATCGAGACGAGCGCCCCGCTTCAAAGCCCTCTCGCGCTGCTCCTCGTTCATGCCCGGCCCATCGTCATCGATGCTTAGCCACAGGCCGCTATCTACAACGACAGCACTTAGCCCCACCCGTGCTTTGGCCCAGCGCAGGGCGTTGTCCAACAGATTGCCAACCAATTCCTGCAGGTCCTGAGGGTCCATGCGCACATTGAGTGCCTCGTCGAGATGATACTCGAAAAGGATGCCGCGACGCTCGGCCAGGCGCGCAAGCCCTTCGACCACAGGCATGATAGTTCCCTTCAGCGACACTCGTCCGCTCAACGATGCACTTCCCGCGGCGGAAGCGCGCGCCAGATGATGACGTACGGCCGTATCGATGCGGGTGACTTCTTCGCGTATCTGATGACAGGGCTGCTCGGGAAGACGATCCGCCAGGGTCTTGAGCACGCTGACCGGGGTTTTCAATGCATGGGCCAGGTTGCCCGCCGCATCGCGGCTCCGCGTGATCATGCGCTCGTCGCGCTCGATCACCTCGTTCATGGCCTGGGCCAGTTCCCGAAG
Source organism: Halomonas sp. GXIMD04776 (assembly GCF_049808615.1). Classification (NCBI taxonomy): domain Bacteria; kingdom Pseudomonadati; phylum Pseudomonadota; class Gammaproteobacteria; order Oceanospirillales; family Halomonadaceae; genus Halomonas; species Halomonas sp. GXIMD04776. Next base: position 7,254 of record NZ_JBNCAN010000013.1, read on the forward strand.
CTCACCGGGTAGATGCGTATCCAGCCGTTTTTGCTCGCCGCTCTCGATGGCACGCAGATTGGTGTGCAACCGGCGCAGCGGGGCCAGTCCCCAGTGAATCTGCAGAGCCAGTCCCGTGAGTAACACTACACCCAGGGTCAGCAGCGACAGCCCCAACAACCACTCGAACCGGGCGACCTCCGCATCGAGCCCTTCTCGGGACGCCGCGACACTTACATGCAGTGAGTGTGGTTGACCGGGCAGACGAATATCGCGTTCGGCGATACGTAACGGTTCACCACGGGGACCGGTGGCATTACGCAGCGTTTCACCTCCGGACTGGACCACCGGCAGGCGTTGATCCCACAACGAGCGGGAAACAAGTGTCGTGTCACGGGTGTCGGTCACCTGCCAGTACCAGCCGGAGAATACTCGGGAAAAACGTGGATCCCCCAGAGAAAGCGTGGCGTCGAGCCGGCGGCTGACGGGATCCTGCTCGAGCCGGGCCAGTATCACTCGCAAGAGCGACGTCAACCGCTGATCGAAGGAGGTCGTCACCGCCTCGCGAAAATTATAGGCCAGCCCCACTCCCGCCAAAGGCAGCACCAGCAGCACCAGCACTAGCGCCGCCGCCAAGAGACGTTTCCCCAGCGTCCAGTGCGCTACAGAACCGAGTCTGGCTCCCTTCATGCCGGAGTCTCGACGGCCACCACGCGATAGCCCTGACCTCGCAGGGTTTCGATGCGATCACTACCGAGCTTGCGGCGCAAGCGGCTGATCTGTACGTCGATGACATTGGAATCGGGCTCGTGGTCACGATCGTAGACGTGCTCCACGAGTTCGCTGCGGCTGACGATACGCGGCGCGGCGTGCATCAGATAGGCCAGTAGCCTTACCTCCTGGGCGGTCAGGCTGATGGGTCGTCCAGCCAGGGTGACGCTACCGCTATGGGTATCGAAAGTCAGCGCGCCGCTATTCAGTATCGGATGAGCGTGGCCATGGCTGCGACGCACCAGCGCACGCAGGCGAAACAACACCTCACCGGTCTCGAAGGGTTTGGTGACATAGTCATCCGCGCCAGCGGAGAAGCCCGCCGCCTTGTCCGACCAGCGCTCTCGGGCAGTCAGAATGAGCACCGGCAGATCGAGGCCGTCCTCGCGCCACTGGGCCAGCCAGCGGGTACCATCACCGTCCGGCAATCCCAGATCGAGCACTACCGCATCATAGCGCTCGGTGCGCACCAGAAAGTCACCCTCGCTGCCATTCGGCGCCATTTCGACAATCAAACCGGCATCGCGAAGGGCGTCGCCAAGCGCCTGGGCCAGGGCATGGTCATCTTCCACCAGCAATATCTTCATGACTGCACCTTCGTAGCTGCTTCATGGCCGCACTTTATGGTCGCTGCATGGCGTCGATATTGACCCCTTCGATGCCGATCAGCTCGCCATTGGTGGCATCAAACTCAAACTCCACTAATTGTCCCTGGGGGCCGATCATTTCCACTTCGTAAAGGGTCTTGCCATCGTCTCGTTCCAACTCGACCTCCACCACCTCGCCGATATAGTGCGCCTCCAGCCAGTCGAGCACCGGGGATAACGCAACCAAACGTCCACTCTGCACTTCGTCGTGCAGCCCACGCCAGTCGTCATCGGCCCATATCAGTGACGTTCCGCCAAACAAGATCAGCGCCACTGAAAGAGTCATCATGAAGTATAGGGTTCGCATGTGGTAAGCCTGCCAAAGTCAACATGAATGAAAGATGAATCATCCCGTCAGCCCCCTGCAAGGTGGGTCGTCCTAGAGTGGGCTCATCCGGGACACGCCCGGTGGACGATCAAGATCGAATGACATGGAGAATACGATATGAAGACGTTACCGCTACTTATGATCCCCGTCGCCCTGGTGGGTTTTATCTCGCCGGTATGGGCCGACGACGGCCAGTTGGAACGCGCGCAGCTCGAGTCGCTGCTCGATAAAGCGGATGAGTATGGCTTCACTCATTACGAAGAGATTTCCATGGACGATGGCGATCGACTCGAACTCGAAGGCTGGGGCAAGGATGGCTGGCAACTCGAGGTGGAGATGGCCGTGAACGATGGCAGCCTGATCGAGGAAAAGCGCCACAAGGATCAGGTGCCGAAATGGGCGCTGAGCGGTGAGGAGGTTCGCCAGGCATTGAACAATGCTTTTGATTCGGATTTGCAACGATTCGAAAAGATCGAGGTCGATAGGAATGGCAGTATCGAGATCGAGGGTTACGACACACAGAACCAGGAAATCGAATTACACTTAGATGGTAACGATTTCTCTGTCACCGGAGTAGAGAATGACTGAATCAAGCAACAACCGTTCAAACAATGCTGCATGGCAGGCAGCACGTCAGTGGCAGAACCGGGCGCGCCAGGCGCGCCCCTCTTCTCAAGCCAGTGGCCTCAAGCTGGCGATTACCTGGTTGCTGTTCGGGGTGATGATGATCGTCGGCACCCTGCTTGGCCTATTCTTCCTTCTGGTAGGCTGGCTCATGCTGCCCCTGGTGCGTCATCGCATGAAAAAGCGCTTGGAGCAGATGCGTGCCAACCAGGCTCAGGATGTGGGGTCGGGTCATGCTCAGCCGCGGCATTCTCGACAAGGCAGTCGGCATGTCCTGGAAGGCGATTATCAGGTCAAGCAATGAAGCAGAACCGGTCCGGTAAAAGCTAGGCGTCGGTGTCTCTTGAAGGCGCCGACGCTTTAGCGGATTGACCGGCATCATGAACCGAGTTCACGCCACGCAATGCCCTGATCTCCTCACGCAGCGCAATCATCTCCACGTGAAGCTCACCTATTTCCTTATACATATGACGCATCATGCGTCGGCTGGCCTCATGCTGACGCTCATCTTCATCGCTCTGATCGTCGATGAACAGCGATCCTATATAGGCCGCGAAACTGCCAAACAGCCCCACCCCACAGATCATCAGCAGCACCGCGACGATACGTCCTAGAGTCGTGATGGGATAATAGTCACCATAACCCACCGTCGTGACGGTCACGAAAGCCCACCAAAGCGCCTCTTCCGCCGTGTCGATAGGACTCTCCGGGTTGGGGCTTTCAACCAACAGGATGGTCATGGAACCGAAGGCCACCAATAGCAGTGTGGCGGTTGCAGCGGAGGCAAAAATCCCCTTGGCGCGATTACGAAACATTATTCGCCACAGCATGCGTACCGATCTGAGTGCCCGCAGCAAGCGCAGGATCTGAATGACGCGCACCAGGCGCCCCGCCATGAACAATCCTGCCGGAATACTCGCCAGCAGGTCGATCCAGCCCCACCGCATGAAACGCCACTTGTTCGGCGCCGCGTGAAAGCGAATGCTGAAATCGAGAAAGAAGAACACGCAGACAACGATATCAAGATAGTTGAAAAGCTGTGACATCTCCGGGGTCAGGGTGAAAAACAGATCAGCGATCAGCGCACCCAGCACATAGAAAGAGAGCACCAGAATCACGAGCTGGAAGGGTGTAATATGATCTTTCATGAAAACGGCGGGCTTTATTGGATGCCAGCCAAGACCTTACGTCATGACCACGAGCAAGAAAAGGCACATATTTCCTTCTTGGACCGTGGAAAACCCCGAGAAAGTGCCATAACTTGGAATTGATGAATAAGGTTTTGTCTTACGTCGACAACCACCGAGGTGGCGTATGCACAATCACAGGACCAGCGCTTTTCTTCAAAACCCCCGACTCTTTTCAAGCCTGATTCTATTGGGTTTGTGCAACTCTACTGCGCTACTGACCCACGCCGCCGAAGCCACGAGCAGTCATCTCGAGGAATACCCCACCGAGGAGCGAGTCGATTATGTGCTCGGCTGCATGGCCGCCAACGGCCAGGACTACCTGACCATGCAGAAATGCTCCTGCAGCATCGACACCATCGCTGACTTGATCCCCTACGTCGACTACGAGGCCGTCAAGACCGTACTCAGCATGCAGGATCAGCGTGGGGAAATCGGCGTGCTGTTTCGCACCGAGCGAAGCATGAAGGATCGGGTGCAGGCTTTTCGAAGTGCGCAGGTGGAAGCCGATCTGCGCTGTTTCTAAAAAACCTCAATCACCACCCGGTCCGCCCTTGCGCGCCATCATGCCCTTGGCCGGGTTATAGGCCAGAATCGCCAACGCCAGCAGTATCGCGGTGGTCGCCAGCACGATCAGCGTCGCCTGCGTATTGAATTGCTCGTACAACGCGAAGCGGATCATCTCCACGGCATGGGTGAAAGGATTGAGCGCCGCGATCTGATAGACCAGTTGGCTGCCTTCGCGCAAGCGCCATAGCGGATAGAGCGCCGAGGAGAGGAAGAACATCGGGAAGATCACGAAATTCATGATGCCGGCGAAGTTCTCCAACTGGCGCACGAAGCTCGACAGCAGCATGCCCAATGCCCCGACCAGAACGCCGGTGACAATCAACGCCGGCAGTATCAGCAGATAGCCCATTGCCGGCGCCTGCACCCCGTACAGGTAGGCAATCGTCAGGAATACGTAGACCTGCACGATAGACACCAGGGTACCGGCCAGCAGCTTGCAGATCAGCAGGTACCAGCGCGGAAAAGGGCTGACCAACAGCACACGCATGCTGCCCATTTCCCGGTCATAGACCATGGACAGTGAACTCTGCATGCCATTGAAAAGCTGGATCATGCCCATCAGCCCCGGGACGATATAGACCTCATAGAGAATGTAGGTCTGGTAAGGCTCGGTCATGGCCACCCCCAGCGCCATGCGAAAGCCCGCAGCGAACACGAACAACCACACCAAGGGTCTGACCAGCGCCGCCACGAAGCGGCTGCGCTGATGCACGAAGCGCAGCAATTCGCGGCCGACGACGCCGCGCAGGCAATGGCCATAGGCCGCCAGGCTCATGACGTCGGTCCTGGCGTGAGTCGATCGAAGGCCGCATCGAGGGTCGTGGTGTCGGTCTGCACCAGCAGCTCACTGATGCCACCTTGGACGCGTACCCGGCCGCGATGCAGCACGATCACCCTGTCCTCGGGATACACCTCGTCGATCAGATGGGTGGCCCACAGCACCGCCACGCCCTGTTCTCGACACAGCCGATGAACGTGCTCGACCAGGGCACGGCGCGAGGCGATATCGAGCCCCACCGTGGGCTCATCCAGCAACAATAGGCGCGGTTCGTGGAGCAGCCCGCGGGCGATCTCTACCCGCCGCCGCTGGCCCCCGGATAGATGGCGTACCCGCAGCCCGAGGCTATCCTGCATGCCGAGTCGAGCGAGCTGCCGCGCGGCACGCTGACGCGCCATACCGGGCGTCATGCCGTGCAGGGCGCCGTGGTAGGCCAGGTTCTGCCGGACCGTGAGATCCAGGTCCAGGGTGGGTTGCTGAAACACAACGCCCATCTGCGCGTGAGCCTGAACCGAATGGCGATGCAGATCGAAATTCCCAACCCGAATTGCCCCCTGGCGATGGTCGTAGAGTCGCGTGATCAAGGAAAAAAGGGTCGTCTTGCCGGCGCCATTGGGGCCCAGCAGCACCACGAACTCCCCTGCCTTCAATGCAAAGGAAACATCGTCGAGGACTGGCTTGCCGCTATAGCTGAAACTCAGATCTCGCACGTCCAGGGCCACCGATTCCGAGGCTCCCCTGCCATCATCAACATGATTCACGGTTCGACAACTACTCCCCAGGGGAAGCGGCCCACGGGAATCGAGCGAATCGCCTCGAAGTCATCGACCTCACCCTCGACCTGAATGACAGTCACATCGCCACTGACCCCATTGGTGGTGAACAGGCGACTCTCGTCGCCATTGAGGGCCAGGTGCCAGACTCGCTGTCCTACCAGAAGGTAATCGAGTACCTCATAGCTTTGTTGATCCACCACCGCGACTCGATTGGAAGGCCCCAGGGCGACAAAGGCGTAGCGCCCATCCGAGGTCAATACCATGCCCACCGCCTGCACGGTCTCGCGGGGTACCCCGGGCACCTCGAAATCGATGGTGTGAATGACCTCGAAGGTCTCTTGCATGTCGATGATCGCCACCGTCCCGGCAATTTCCGCCGATACCCAGGCCTGGGAGCCATCCTCGGTGAACTCCACATGCCGCGGGCGGGCGCCCACCAGGCGGTGGTAGGTCGCCTCCATCGTCTCGAGGTCGATGATGTGCGCCATATTCGAGGTCTCAGAAGTGGCGATCAGCCATTGGCCGTCTGGACTGACGCCCAGCCCTTCTGGCTCGACACCCACAGGGATCTGGCTGACCCGGGTGCGCTTCTCATAGTCCAGTACCGAGACGATGTTGTCGTCCTCGTTGGAGACATAGACATAGGGTCGATGTGGATCGACGCGGATTACTTCCGGATCTTCCCCGGACGCCAGGCTGCGCACCACTTTCAAGGTCTCGAGATCGATCATATCGATGGCCTCGTCGTCGCCCACCGCCACAAACAGTTCGCTCCCCTCGGAACTGAACGCCATGGCCCGCGGACGGCGTCCGACGGGGACGGTGTCGATCACTTCCAGCGTGTCGCCATCGATCACCGAGACGGTATTGTCCTTCTCGTTGGAAACGAAGATGCGCTCGGCCTGAGCCGACATCGGCAACAGCACCAGCACGACCAAAACGAGACACAGGGTATTTTGCTTGATCATTGTTTTTGCTCTAGCTGGCATTGTGATTCCCCTTCATCAACACCCAGCGTATCCAGCGGCGTGCGTGGATGCAGATAGCCCTCTTGGGGCGAGACGGACGCCACCATACGCGGCCCGGTGATCAGGATGGGCTGGCGCAGCTGATGATTCCAAGGTCGATAGCTCACCGGCAGCCCCAGATAGCCGGCCAGCTCGAAGGCCTCGCCGGTCATATACTCGCGCAGTTCGTCGCGACCCACGGAGCCGGTGCGCGCCGCGGCCTCGCCCAACGAGCGCACCGCCAGCCAGGCGGCGAAATCCTGCTCCGTCATCCAGCGATCGGCCTGGGCCTCGAAACGCCGTTGTAGTTGTACCGCGCCCCAGGATTCGTGGGCGCGATGCCAGGCCGTCGGCGTCAACCCCTGGGTGCCGGCCACCGGGCGCGGCAGCCGAGTCTGGTAAGGAAAGTACTCGCCGAAATAGTCGTTCTCGTCGGCGACGACCAGCACATCGTGCTCGGCGAATTCCTGCACGAACACCGGGATTTCCCGCTGAATGGCATGAAAACCACCTTCGGCCCGCCTGGCCATGGGATCGTAGGGCCACATCGCCTCGTCAACGATGCGATGGCCGAAGCGCCTGGCCGCCGCACGTTGCGCTTCGACGCGAAGGCGATCTTCCTCGGTATTGCCATACACCAGCGCCCAGCGATTCCACTGCTTGTAACCGAGAAACTGGGCCAGGGCATCGGCCAGCATGCGCCGGCTGGGCGTCGTGTGAAAGAGATTTGCCCGACAGGCTGCGTCGCGCAAGGCATCGTCAGGAGCAGCTGCATTGAACACCAGCCGCTCGTCCAGGGCCGGATCATCCATGAGCGTTTCCAGGGCCTCGCGGGGCAGTCCGCTGACGATCCAGTCGGCGCCTTGCTCGACAAGCTGCCGCAGGCCACTCGCCACCTCGTCTTCGGACGCCACGACCGCCTCGACGAGCACGAATTCCTGACCCAGAAACTGCCCGGCCGTGTTGTTATCAGCGATCGCCAGACGCGCGCCCTGCACGCCTTCATCGTTCAGCACCGGGTCGAGCACCGACAGGGGCTCGAGGGCAGCGGGGCGTTCGATACCCAGATAGCCCAGGGTGACGGTCGCCTTGTCCTGCACCGTGCCCTGCGCCGCGACCACGCTCGGCATGCTTAGAAACGCCAACAACAGTAAGCTCGCCACTCCCTGCAACGCTCGCCTGCGAAGGAGACTTAGATGCTCGCATGCGGCTATGTTCCTCTCGCACATCATTATTCACATCTCCGCACTGATCGTTCTTACCATCCGGCTCAGCAATTCTTCGAGCAAGTAAGGCTTCTCGCAGAGCGCCGGCAAGGCCTGCTGACGCATCTGAAAGGTCTGCCGCTGCCAGTAGAGTTCTTTCTGCAAGCGCTGGATCGCCTCGTCACTGGCGGTCTCGGAGGCACGCAGCTGCTCCAGCCTGTCGACCATGACCGATAATTCATCCAGCCTGGCGACCTGCGCCCGGGCGACGTTACGTATGAGGGTGATGATCTGGCTGCGCTCACTGTTGATACGCTCGAACAGTCCGGCAAACAGCAGAGTCAGGCGCTGCTCGGCTATCGTCGGTTGCTCGCTCGCCACGCGCTCGACGAACTCGCTGACACGCTCGAGGGCAGCGTCGCGGGGCGTCTCCCGAGCGGTGGCGAAACGCACCAGAGTGCCGACTTTCTCATCATCCCACCACGCTTGATCGAGTGCTTCGGGAGAAGGGCCTGCCCAGAGAGTGCCCCAGGCCAGCTCGGGGATCAGACGCTGCTCACAGGGCCAGTCTTCCGGCTCCGCCCCGGGATACTGGGCATTGGCATCGGGAGCCATCGCAAGCATCGTGATCAGAGCCAGGGCTGATGTCAGGCCCGATTTTGGATTAGATGGATCAGTCACGCTTGGCCTCCCCCGAACTCGCGGTGGGATGGAGGAGTTGGCCGTGCTCGTCCAACAAGGGGACATGGTAGTCGACCAGAATGGCATCGATGTCCGCCTGACGGCGTTCGATGAAGTCATTGAGCCAGTCACGCCATTGCGACTCGCCATGACGTACCCCCATGGTGATGCGATACGTCAGGCGCGCATCCGCAGAGCCATAAATTAACGGTATAACCTTGAGCGGTGGATTCTGACGTGCTGCGTAATAGCCCGCCAGAGGCCCCCAGACCACGGCACCATCGGTGACGCCCTTGGCGACATCTTCCACCGCGTCCCTGACCGGTGTTCTGACCCGGGTATCGGTTTGCAGCGCATAGCTTTGTAGATGAGCGCCGGCGCGTCTAAGCGGAACCGTTGGCGGCGTCTCGAAGATCACGCCGATCCGCTTGCCCTTGAATGCCGCTGCATCGATGCTGGCCACATCGAGCTTGGAATCCTCGGGCACGACCAGGGTATAGACGGAGCGATAATAAGGGATGGTGTTCTGCACGAACCCATAGCCTGCGGCGACCCCCATGACCAGGTCACAGAGTCGCGCATCCAGGGTAGTGCGTATGAAGCCCATGATCTGCGGGGCGTAGACATAGCTCAGCGGCACGTCCAGCTCTTCGGCGATCATCGTTGCGACGCGATTCTCGAATCCCTCGCCTTGTCGGTTGGTGAATGGCAGATTATTGCCATCGGCGCAGACCCTAAGATGCTCACGCGACTCCCGTTCGGGTAGATCGGCAACGGCCACACCCGCGAACATCCACAGCGTGCCGACAACGAGCGACGTCAGCAAACGGCCAATTTTCCGCATGGCATCCTCCCGAGAAGCGATGTTCCAGCCAAGCTCACTGTCCCATCACTTCGACTCTTTATCGTTATTGTTTTCAGCGGCTTCTTTGGCTTGTTCGATCACTCGGGGTCGTCCACGGCCCACTTCGCCCGCCGCACGAGCCTGCATGTAGCTGTAGATATTCTCGATATTGCTCAAGACGTATTCATCGTCGGCAAAGGATGGCATGACCTTGCCCGGTTGAATTTGTAGTCCACCGGCGATGACCCTGGCAAATTCGTCAAAGCTGCGCTGTTGCGAGCGTTTCATCAGGCTTGGTGCGAAGGAAGAACCCAACCCATCTGGCCCGTGACAGGCCATGCAGGAACGAGTGTAGGCGATATAGCCGTCATAAGTGCCTTGATCGACCTTGCCGTCGATGACGGTATAGTCGCCTGGGCCAGAACTGTCTTTTTCGGCTGCTGCGGCTGACACATTCGTCATACCGACGAACAGCACAGCGCCAATGGCACTGGTGATGAGGGGAAGACGTAGTGTCATCAAAGCCATGTAACGAGCCTCTTTCGGCCTGCCGATCTCTTTTGCAAACAACCATCGAGTGCCAGGACCGGCATCAAACTTGCTCAGGGCCCAGCATCTTGCTGGGCCCTGAGTGATTTACATGTACTAGGCGTCTGGAGCATCCGGCAAGGCGAACACCGTCAGCACGCCACCAAGCTCGGTGTAGTCCTTGAGGGCAGCAAAGGCGCTGACCGCACCCAATCCCTCCTCGGGATCTTCGAGCCCCGCTGCCAGACCGATACCCGCCCAGCCACCGACCCCGGACAACACCCCCAGATACTGCTTGCCCTGGTGCTGGAAGGTATTGATGTTGCCGATGACCCCCGAGGGCGTCTTGAAGCTCCAGAGTTCCTCGCCGGTGTCGATGTTCACCGCCTTCACATGGCCCTCCAGAGTGCCATAGAACGCCAGGCCGCCCGCCGTGGCCAGAGCGCCGCTCCACACCGCGAAGCGCTCGTCGGTTTTCCAGACGACTTTCCCCTTGACCGGGTCCCAGGCAATGAAGCTGCCCATGCGCCCTTCCTTGTCCCCTTCCTGTACCGGGGCGGGCATCATGGTCAGGGTGGCGCCGACATAGGGCTGACCCGCGACATACTCGGTCTCGTAGGGCTCGTAGTTCATGCAGATGCGATTGATACCGGCATAGAGCAGGCCCGTCTCCGGCGAGTAGGCACTGGGCTGCATGTTCTTGGCGCCCATGGCGGTAGGACAGATGTCCGTGGTATTGACGTTGACCCCTTGGCGGAAGGTGCTGAACTCATCGTTGACCACTGGACGGCCGGTCTCCATGTCGTAGTGGCTCGCCCAGTTGGTTTCCGGGGCGAATTTCTCGGCTACCAGGAGTTCGCCGGTTTCCCGATCGAGCAGAAAACCGAAGCCGGTACGGTCGATGATCGCCAGGCCTTTGCGCTGTTTACCGTCGATCTCCACATCGATCAGTTGGTTCTCATTGACACCGTCATAGTCCCATTCATCGAAGGGCACCTTTTGGTAGACCCATTTCACTTCGCCGGAGTTGGGGTCCCGGGCAAAGACTGTGATGGCCCATTTGTTATCCGCAGGCTCGCCGTCCACGGTGCGCTGCTGTGGATTCCAGCTACCCGGATTACCGGATCCGTAGTAGATCAGATCGAGCTCCGGATCGTAGGTGACCCAACCCCAGGGGGCGCCCCCGCCGTGTTTCCATTCGCCTTCCGGCCAAGTGCTTACACCCAGGTCCGCCTCGCCGATGGGTTTGCCCATCATCAGGGTCTTTTGCGGATCGAGCAGCACATCGCTATCGGGCCCGTTGGAATAGCCACGCCAGACCATTTCACCGCTTTCGACGTTGTAGGCGGTCATGTGACCGCGTACCCCGAACTCGCCACCGCTAATGCCCATCACGACCTTGTCGTGCACCACCAGCGGCGACATGGTATTGCTCTCGCCCTTGGTGTGATCGCCGTTGCTGGCTTCCCACAATAGCTCGCCGGACTCTGAATCCAGCGCGATCAGGGTGTTGTTGGCAAGCCCCAGGAACAGGCGTCCGTCGGCATAAGCCAGACCGCGATTGACGGTGTCACAGCACATCACCGGAATGACGCGGGGATCCTGATCCGGTTCGTAGGTCCAGACGATACGGCCCTGATCTTCCAGGTCGAGGGCAAAGACTTTATTGGGGAAGGGTGTATGGATATACAAACGGCCGTCGCCGACATATAGCGGGCCACCTTCATGACCGCGCAGGACGCCCGTCGAGAATTGCCATAGAGGGCGCAAATTATTGATGGTGTCGCGGTTGATCTGATCAAGCTTGCTGTAGCGATTGCCTTGATAGTTGCCGAGCTGGGTGGCCCAGAGTTCGGGGTTGTTCTGTAATTCAAGCTGATTTTCATTGGCTTGAAGCGTGGTGGCGGCCAAGAGCCCTATGGTCGCAATGACATATTTCATCTCCTGTAACATGACGTCGTCTCCGAGGTAGGTATCTCACCACGGGCTATTCCCTGCTCGTGGCGAGCCTGTCGTTGTTATTACTTTCCAGCAGCATCTTACAAGGTCTAGCACAAGACGAGAGATTGCATAGGAAGAAAGGCACTCAATTTCAGTCGGCCTCAACTGAGCAAAGAAATTCATCTTTGAAACAATGTCGCGCAACGATTCGGCAACCTATTGCTTCATAACTGCTTTGGGACGCAACAAAGGAAAGCGCCATTGCTTTCAGCGTACCGTATTGCTGGAGTTAGACTTAGGTCGCAATGCAACTATCGGCTAGAGTGCTTTACTAAAGAGGTAAAAGCAGCTTCCTGCATGCCTCATCCTGATTACTGGAGAACAACTATGTGGACCAAGCCTTCCTATATCGATCTACGTCTTGGCTTCGAGGTCACTCTTTATATCGCTAATCGCTGATCGCGCAGTGTCGTAGGCGCTCCGATAACCGGGGCGTCCTGCGTTGGCGGTGACACTAGCCTCCACCAAGAGTCGGCGTATGCACGTTCTTGTCCTGGGTTCGGCAGCGGGCGGTGGCTTTCCGCAATGGAACTGCAACTGTCGCAACTGTCTCGGCTTGCGTGATGGCAGCTTGAAGGCCCAGGTGCGCACCCAGTCGTCCATCGCCATCAGCGGTGACGGTGAGCGCTGGTTACTGTGCAATGCCTCGCCGGATATCCGCGCTCAGATCGCTGCCAATCGCGAACTGTATCCCAAGCGCCAGCCCCGCGATAGCGGTATCGCCGGCGTGCTATTGATGGACGGCCAGATCGATCATACGACCGGCCTGTTGTCGCTGCGTGAAGGATGTCCACTGGATGTCTGGTGTACCCCCAATGTGCATCGGGATCTCAGCACCGGCTTTCCGCTTTTCCCCATGCTGAAGCACTGGCAGGATGGGCTACGTTGGCAGTCTATCGAAGTGGATTCCAATCACGGCACGGCTATCTTCTCGGTTCCAATCTGCCCGGGGCTGAGGTTTACCGCCATCGCCTTGCACAGCAATGCCCCGCCTTATTCACCGCGACGTGGCTCGCCCACGCCGGGGGACAATATCGGCTTGTATATAGAAGACACCCGCCGTGATCGCTCGCTGTTCTATGCCCCGGGCCTGGGCAAGCTCGATGATGAGCTACGCGGATGGCTTCAGCGCGCCGATTGCGTGCTGGTGGACGGCACCCTATGGCAGGACAATGAGCTGCAGCAGGCCGGTGTCGGCCAGGCGACCGGCCAAGACATGGGCCACATGGCACTGGCGGGCGAGAACGGACTGCTGAGCGAACTCGCTACCCTCCCGGCTGCCACAAGGCGTATTCTGATTCATATCAACAACACCAATCCGATTCTCGACGAGGCTTCGAATGAGCGGGCCGAGCTCGATACACGGGGCATCGAGGTCGCTTTCGACGGAATGCGCTTTGAACCCTGACCATCGTTGATCGATTGGCCATTTTTTCGGGAGAAGTCTCGCATGTCACCGTTCGGATCACCATTGGCGACATCCCAAGGATCGGATGATGGGCCACAGGATCAAGCACTCGACCGCGACGCCTTTCATGCCGCACTGATGGCCAAGGGCGACTACTACCACATCCATCATCCCTACCAGGTCGACATGGCCGAGGGCCGTGCCAGCCCCGAGCAGATTCGCGGCTGGGTCGCCAATCGCTTCTATTATCAAATCAATATCCCGCTCAAGGACGCCGCCCTGATGGCCAATTGCCCAGATGCTGCGACACGCCGGCGCTGGATTCAACGTCTGCTGGATCACGATGGCCACGCCGATGACGGCGGCGGCATCGAGGCCTGGCTGGCTCTCGGCGAGGCGGTGGGCCTGACGCGTGATGAGCTGTGGTCCCAGGAGCACGTCCTGCCCGGGGTGCGCTTCGCGGTGGACGCCTATGTCAATTTCGTGCGCCGTGCCGACTGGCGCGAGGGGGCGATCTCCTCGCTTACCGAACTCTTCGCGCCCCAGGCGCATCGCAGCCGGCTCGACACCTGGCCGACGCACTATCCATGGATCGATCAGACCGGCTATGCCTACTTTCGCAAACGTCTCAATGAAGCCCGTCGTGATGTCGATCATGGCCTGGAACTGGCCCTCGACCTGTGCACCGCCCAGGCCGCCCAGCAACGCGCCCTGGAGATTCTGCAGTTCAAGCTCGATGTGCTGTGGAGCATGCTCGACGCCATGACCCTGGCCTACCAGCTCGACCGACCGCCTTATCACAGCGTTACCGATCGGCGCGTCTATCATCGGGGGCTTCAATGAACATGGCGAACGTTTATCGATTACGTCCTGGCTGGCGGCTGCAATGGGAAGAGACGCAGCAGCGCCATGTGCTGCTCTACCCCGAGGGCATGGTGCAGCTCAACGACAGCGCCGGCGCCGTGCTGACGCTACTCGACGGCGAGCGCGATGTCGCCGCGCTGATTACCGAGTTGCAGCGGCGCTATCCCCAGGCACCCGCCGAGGAACTGGCCCAGGACGTGGAGGAGTTCCTGCAGGACGCCGCCAACCAGGGGTGGATTCGCCATGACTGAGCCCTTGTCTACCCGATCCCATGCCGGTCAGGGCGCCCCGCTGTGGCTGCTGGCCGAGCTCACCTACCGCTGCCCGCTGCAATGCGCCTACTGCTCCAACCCGCTGGACTTCGCCGCCAGCCAGGATGAACTGAGTACCGAGGAGTGGTTCGACGTGATGCGCCAGGCCCGCGCCCTGGGCGCCGTGCAGCTGGGATTTTCCGGTGGTGAACCCCTGGTACGCCAGGACCTCGAGGTGCTGGTGAGCGAAGCCCGCCGACTGGGCTTTTACACCAACCTGATCACCTCTGGGCTGGGTCTCAACGAGACACGCATCGAGGCGCTGCGCGAAGCCGGTCTGGATCACATTCAGATCAGCCTGCAGGCCGCCGACGAGGATGTCGCCGCCGCGGTGGCCGGCTCGCGCAAGGCCCATGCCAGGAAGCTGGCCATGGCCAAGGCGGTCAAGGCCGCCGGCTATCCGATGGTGCTCAACGTGGTCCTGCACCGGCATAACATCGATCAAATCGATGACATCATTGCCCTGTGCGCCGACCTCGACGCGGACGCGGTGGAGCTGGCCAACTGCCAGCTCTACGGCTGGGCACATCTCAATCGCGCCGGGCTACTGCCCAGTCGCGAACAGCTCGAGGCCGCCGAGGCTACCACCGAGCGCTGGCGCAAGCGATTGGCCGCCAAGGGCCAGGACATGCGTCTGCTGTTCGTGGTGCCCGACTACTATGCCGAGCGGCCCAAGGCGTGCATGGGCGGCTGGGGCGCGATCTTCATGACCGTCGCTCCGGACGGCGCGGTGCTGCCCTGCCACAGCGCACGCCTGCTGCCGATGAGCTTTCCCACGGTACGCGAGCAGCCCCTCGAGGCGATCTGGTACGCCAGCGATGCGTTCAATCGCTATCGCGGCGAAGACTGGATGCCCCTGCCCTGTCGCGACTGCGACGAGCGCCACAGGGATTTCGGTGGCTGCCGTTGCCAGGCTTACCTCTTGACCGGCGACGCCGGCGCCACCGATCCGGTCTGCGACCTGTCGCCGAATCATCACCTCATCGAGGCCGCCCGCCAGGAAGCCGCCGCCGATAGCCGCACGATCCATGAACTGACGTTGCGTAACACCCGCGAGTCGAAGGTGTTCTGTCGCGAATGAGCGAGGCGGCCATGCATGACGTGCCAGGGCTCCCCCCGGGCAGCCGTCTCGCGGAACACCGCCTTGGCAATGGCGTACGCACCTTGGCCATCGAGGTGCCCACGGCCCGCCAGGTGCGCCTGGTCGCCGCCGTCGGGGTCGGCTATCTCGACGAGCCCATGGATTTTCCCGGGCTGGCCCATCTGCTCGAACACGCCCTGTTCCTGGGCTCGCCCCGCCACCCGACGCCAGGAGATTTCGCCGCCTGGATCGGCGAACAGGGCGGACGCTACAACGCCCATACCGACGAATACGTCACCGACGTGCATCTGACCCTGCCTTCCGACGCGGTTCAAGCAGGACTCGAGCGTCTGCTCGATCTCATTCTGCGCCCTTATCTGATCGAGCCGCTCATCGCCCGGGAAGTCGAGGTGATCGAGGCCGAGTTCCGGGCGCGCCTGGCCGATCCTGCCCTGCACCGCCAGCGCGCCCTGTCGCGACTATTTCAGCCATCGCATCCAGCCTTCGACTGCCATCATGGCAATCGGCAAAGCCTGGGAACGGGTGTCACGGCCCTGCAGGCCGCACTCGAAAGCTTTCATGCCCGTCATTATCGTGCCGAGCGCATGAGTCTCGTCATGCTGGGCCCAGAACCGTTGGAGCGCCAACGCGATCTGCTAGCGACGGCCGCGAACGAGATCCCTGCTGGCGCCACGGACTTGCCCGCCAGAACCTGGCGCTGGGCAGCACCGACCCGAGTGCAGTGGTGCCTGCCCGGTGGATCGCCGCCTGCGACACCGGCACTGGAATTGCTGTGGCCACTGCCCGACCCGCCGACACCCGGACAGCGACGGGTCGTGGAGCATCTGGCACACATCCTCGGCGATGGCGAACTGGCCGCCATGCTGCAGCGGCACAACCCCATTCGCGATCTCGATATCCGTCTCGCGGCGGACGGTGGTGCCGCCTTTCTATCGCTGGCGCTGCCCTTGAGCGAGTCGGGGCACCGGCATATCGACGCGCTTCTCGCTACCTGTCAGGCGTGGGTCGAGCGCTCAGCCGTCCGGCTCACCACCGCTGACGCTGTGCCGGTACCGACCTCGCCGATCCGCGATCTCGATGCCTGGCCCAAGACATTGGCGCGTCGCCTGGTCGTCGATGCATCGGCACTCTCGCTAGAGGCAAGCGAAGCACTGGACCCTCAGGCCCTCGAGACGTTGGCGCCGCTGCTCAACGCCGGGTGCTGTCGAACCCTGGAACCCCTATCGGGGACAGCACCGCCAAGGGACGCGATGGCGGCAACGGGGACCCGCTTCCGCTATCGTCCGCAAGCACCCCTCCCCGCGGCCTGGATCGCTCGACCGGCACCCGCCATTGCTCGCCGCGACTTGTTAACCGACGACACTGCCCCCACCCCAGGCCTGATCGTCGATAGCGATGAGCTCACCCTGTGGTGGGGCGATGGGCCACCACTGGCCGAGGCCTTCTGGTGTCTGGCCTGGGCGGCGCCAACGCCAATGCCCACGGCAGACCCGGCGACGCGACTGATACAGTGGCGCCAGCACACGCTGGCGCTGCGCCAGGCTGCTGCCGCTCAGAATGTGCGCCTGACGCTGGGTATCGATGACCGGGGCGGCTGGGTGATCGGGCGAGGCGACGCGGCTCTGCTCGAGTCCTGCGTCGCCCAATTGCTGACCTCATTTCCTACCCAGCCTCTTGATCCGGTCCCCGACCCGGCTTCGCATTCTGCGAACGGGCTACTGGCCCAGCGCCTGCTGGCCCGGCTGGAAACCCGGCCGACACCTCCGCGCGTCGATACAGCGCGGATACTGGCCTGGGCCGGCGGCACACTGAGCGCCGCCGAAGCCCAGGCCGGTTGCCGACGGCTGATGGCTTCTCATCTGGGGTCATGCATCAGCCCATCGCCCCAAGCCAACACCTCCTCTACGACGCCCTTGACGACACCCTCCCTCTCGACATCCCCAGCGGGCGGCATGGATTGGCCCGTCCACTGGCTGCCCCCACAGGGCGATGACCAGGCGGTCATGCTGCAGATCGATGCCGTGGACGCAAGCCCGACGAGCCAGGCGCTCTTTCAGCTGCTCGGCCAGTGTCACGACGCGGCCTTTCATCATGAGCTGCGCCAGCGCCGCAGGCTGGGATACGTGGCGGCGGTGCGCTATCGCGAGGCCGCCGATGGCTGGCCACGCCTGGGTTACGTGGTGCAATCCCCTCGGGCAACCGTCACGACCCTCCGCCAGGCAGTGAGCGACTTCCTCGAGGCCCAAGGCGTTGCTCTGGCGACGCTGGATACCACGACCTTCACCCGGCGACGCACGGCGCTGAGAGCCCAGTGGGGCACTCCCGAGACCCACGATGAGGCCCTCGCCCGGACTTGGCGCGCCCTGCGACGTCAGCAGAGAACCTTGACACCCTGGCAGGCGCAACAGGCGGCCCTGGACGCCTTGACTGCCGGGATGTTGAAGGCGCAGGCAGACGCGCTCGTGAATGGACGCATGCCGAGGCAGTGGTGGGCCCACACGCCGACCGGTGACGGCGGGCATCGACTATAGTGAAATCACGCCCCACCACTGTTCCAACCTTCGGCCTGGGGCGCGCCTGGAGGAGGACAACAACAATGAGCCTGAACGATCTGGTAAGTCGTGCCCGGCAGTGGCTGACGGGCACCAAGACCTCTGCATCATCACAAGCCTCGGCGTCACAACCCTCAACCTCACAAGCGACGCATGACGGGAAGGACACAACAACCACAGCAGCGCACAACGAGGAAACGACGATGAGTACGATCAACATTCACCCGGCGGTGGACAATGGCATCGAGCCGGGTAGCGACGGGTTCAGTGGCGGCAAGCTTCACTGTCATTGCAGTGATCGACAGATCGAAGTGACGATCGCGACGCAATGTTTACACAATCACGTGTGTGGCTGCACCAAGTGCTGGAAACCTAGCGGGGCCTTGTTCTCGATGGTCGCCGTGGTGCCCCGGGAGAGCCTCAGCGTCACCGCCAACGAGGACAAGCTGGAAGTCGTCGACTCCTCGGCGGCCATTCAGCGCCACGCCTGCAAGGAGTGCGGGGTGCACATGTTTGGACGCATCGAGAATAGCGACCATCCCTTCCATGGCCTGGACTTCGTTCATGCCGAGCTGTCGGATGAAAAGGGCTGGGCCGCGCCGGAGTTCGCGGCATTCACCTCCTCGATCATCGAGTCGGGCACCCGACCGGATGACATGGATGCCATACGAGGACGGCTTCAGGAACTAGGTCTCACGCCCTACGACTGCCTGTCGCCACCGCTGATGGATGCCATCGCCACCCACACCGCCAAGGCCAAGGGCGTGCTCTAGCGGGCAGCGCCCACGACTGGCCCGGACCGTCATCGAGGGTCCGAGGCTCGGTGAGCAGGCATATCTCACTCCTGCCTGCTCTCCTCCTTGCTGGCCTTGGCCGCAGCCTCTCGGGTTGCTTCTTGCTCTCCTTGGTCGCTCTCTTCATCGGCAACGTGACGAAAGTTCGACGAGGAGGAGAAATTTCGTTCGTTGAGACTCTGCATTTTCTTTTTAAGCTTGCGCCGCTGACGAATCGACGACAGGCGTTTGGTATCCCAGCTGGCCGGTGTCAGCGCACAGAAGTTGTCGTTGTCGAACAGATCGAAGCTGCGTTCGGCACCAATGGGCATATCCTCGGGACCATAGACTCCAATCAGACGAATGGTCAGGCGTTGAAAGTGCAGATCACCCTTGGGACGATGCCCTTTCATTTCGATGCCTTCGTCTCGAGCCAGACGCTTGATCAACTCGGAAAAGCTACCGATATGCAGGAAATTTCCCGACTCGAGCGGGCCCTGGCGCGTATTTTCCCTCACCGATCCCAAGGAATAGGGATTGTCTTGTTTCTCTTCGTCACCCTCTTCATACTCCTGGTCAAAATCGGTGACATCCATGGTAATGGTGCCTTCCGAGGTCTTCAGTTCCGCGATGATGTACTCGATGAAGATCGCCTCGGCGCTCATGTTGCTGATGATGCACAGCGCATCGATATCTTTTCTCTTGCCGCGGTTGATGATCAAGCGCGGCCGACGCTGGCGACGAAAGCCCATGTACAGCAATTGAGCGTAGGCAAGCCAGATGATCAACATTCCAAAGTTGGTGAAGAAGGTGAGCACCTTCGAGTTCTGTGATATCCAATCAAACATGCGACTACGTTCCTTGTTCTCTCAAAGTCGACCGACGGGGCTTCTCTAACTGCCATTGGGAAACAATAGCAACGAGGATAGCGTAGTTACATCAGAGTGTCTTTATCCTGAAGCAACGAGACAGGCTATAAGCGACTGGTGAAGCGTTTGGGATTGGAAACCTCAGCTCAGTCAGTATGTATCTATATTACGACACATTAAGTCATTGTTTTTATTAATTTAATAATATAACGCCACATAATAGTCTCCAAAAAGAGACATATAGCCGGTTGTTTTGGTGCTTCCTGCGGTGGGTATCGGCACGCCAGTTTTTGCGACTACTTTAAGTCACTGTTTTTTAATCAATTAAAAAAACATGGCATTGCATTCGCAACGTAGGACTCAGATAGCGAGCATATCTCGCTCCAAGTTTCAGATTGATCTAGTGTCCCAATAGATGAGCTAGGCCAATCACCCGGATTTTCAATTCCCTGCGTACCTTGGGCTGCTCATGCAGCCCATTTTTTTGTGCGCCATTCACTGAACAAGCACCGTGCATGTTATGGCCCGCCCCTGCTGACCCAGTGCTCCTGTGCTAAGCCAAGCTCATGTTCCGATACTAAAAAGCCAGCAGGGTCACCCTGCCAGCTCCTTTAAACTCACTTTTGGTGATCACAAAGAGTGATTTTTGCGCCTTCTTAACCCAGATAAAGTTATCGGGCACGAAGTCCCCTTAAGCTTTTAAATGCGGTGGCAAGCAGGGTGACAGCGTCATTGCACCCAACGGACATCCGCCGAGCAATGCTTCTGCAGGGACCACGCAGAGAACGCAGACTAGGAGCGTCCCGCCCTTTGCCACCGCAACCATGTACGCTCATGTAAGAAGCACCCTGAGACGGGTGCTTTTGCGCGTGGAGCCACGTTTTAGGCCACCGGCGTCAACCATTCGGGATCGAGCGTCTGCTTACCACTGACCAGATCGAAGTACATCGACTGGATTTGCTCGGTGATCGGCCCACGATGCCCTTCTCCAATGGTCCGGCCATCGAGTTCGCGAATCGGCAGGACTTCCGCGGCGGTGCCGGTGAAAAAGGCTTCATCACAGATGTAGACCTCATCCCGGGTAATCAGCTTCTCGCGCAGTTCATAGCCCAGTTTCTCGGCCATATGCAGCACGGTGTTGCGGGTGATGCCGTTCAAACAAGAGGTCAGCATCGGGGTATAGATGATGCCGTCCTTGACCACGAACAGGTTTTCGCCGGAGCCTTCGGCGACATAGCCCTGTGGGTCGAGCAGCAGCGCTTCGTCGTAACCGCCACGCTGCGCCTCCGCCAGCGCCATCATGGAATTGATGTATTGACCGTTGGCCTTGGCTCGAGTCACCGAAACATTGACGTGATGACGGGTGAAGGATGAGGTCTGTACCTTGATTCCCATTTCCCGCGCTTCCGGCGCCATGTAGGAGGGCCATTCCCAAGCTGCGACGATGACGTGAGACTTGAGGTTGTCAGCACGAAGGCCCATGCCTTCGGAACCGAAGAAGACCATCGGTCGCAGATAGGCTTCCTTGAGGCCGTTTTCGCGTACCACCGCACGGCTTGCGTCATTGATCTGCGCCTTTTCGAACGGCATTGGCATGCCCAGAATCTTGGCGGAATCGAACAACCGGTTGGTGTGCTCCTTGAGACGAAAGATCGCCGTCCCCCGCTCGGTGTCATAGGCACGCACACCTTCAAAGCACCCCATGCCGTAATGCAGGGTATGGGTGAGCACATGCACCTTGGCATCGCGCCAGGGCACCATTTCGCCATCGAACCAGATCAGACCGTCGCGGTCAGCCATCGACATAGTACATTTCCTTCGTTTTTCAACGTGTCGCGAGATGCTATGCAATCATTTTAGAGTTTGCAGACATCCTGGGTAAAAATCATCAGGTAGTGTCGGGTTCGAGCCAGCGCTGCCAAAGCGACGTCACCACCTGGCGGTACGCCTGGTAATCCGCCACCTCGACGCGAGTACCGCTTTTGGTCAGCGCATTGCGGTGGCCGATATGCCGATAACCCAGATACGCCTCGCGCAGCTGGCGAGCATCCTCCACCGGCATACAGCCGCTCGACTCCAGTGTTTCCAGAATACGAACATTGTCGCTCCAGGCCAAGAGATCGGGGATTTGAAATCCTTGCGAGAGCACCGCGTACTGACTCAAGAATTCGATGTCGATCATACCACCGGCATCGTGCTTGAAATCGAACCTTCCTTGCTCCTGCTCCTTGGCGCTACTACCAAGATGCTCACGCATCTTGTGACGCATCTTGACGACCTCCTGGCGCAAGGTCTCCGGGTCGCGCTCGCGACCCAGCACTTCGTGGCGAACCGCATTGAAGCGTTCGGCCAATTCAGCACTGCCCGCCACGACTCGTGCGCGTACCAGCGCCTGATGCTCCCAGGTCCAGGCGTGATTACGCTGATAATCCGCAAACGATTCAAGACTGGTCACCAACAGCCCCGAATTGCCCGAGGGACGCAGGCGCATATCGACGTCATAGAGGGCGCCGGCGGGTGTAATAGCGGTCAACAAGTGGATGATGCGTTGCCCCAGGCGGGTGAAGAACACCCCATTGTCGATGGTGCGCTTGCCATCGGTGGTGCCTTGAGGCGCTGCATCGTGAATGAACACCAGATCGAGATCCGAGCCGTAGCCGAGTTCGATCCCCCCCAGCTTGCCGTAACCGACGATCAGGAAATTCGGCTCAGGATGCCGACTGCCATCCCGATGCTGGGGCAGGCCATGCTTGCGAGTCAGGTGGCGCCAGGCCATCGCCAGCACCTGCTCCAACACCACCTCGGCGATGAAGGTCAGGTAATCGCTGACATTCATCAGCGTGCGCGCACCCGCGATGTCCGAGGCGGCCACATGCAGCACCTGAGCATGCTTGAAGATACGTAGCGCCTCAAGCTGCGCTTCTTCGTCTTCCTCGGGCACCCGCCCCAGGGCCTGTCGCAGATCGTCGGTCAGGCGCGCCTTGTCGGCGGGAGAATAAAGCGTTGCCGGGGTCAGCAATTCATCGAGCAGCACCGGGTGACGCGCCAGTTGTTCGGCAATCCAGGGGCTGGCCGCACACAGCGCCACCAGGTGATCCAACGCGTCCGGGTTCTCGCGCAATAGGGCCAGATAGGCGGTGCGACGCAATACTGCCTCAACCAACGGCAGGGTTCGCTCGAGAGCGGTGTCCGGGGCGTCGCTTTCAGTCATGGCGGCAAGCAACAAGGGCATAAGCGCATCCAGACGCTCCTGGCCGATGCGCTGCATGCCCTGCACGGCACGAGATTGACCTAGCGTTCTCAGTCGTCGCGCTGCTTCTTTCGGTGCAGTGAACCCTGCCCCCTCGAGTAGCCGGAGACACTCGTCTTCGGTGAGTTCCTCGCGCCAGGCAGCGCGCCATTCGTCCAGGGGAACCTCATCGTCACTGCCGCTGTTGCTGGCATTGATGGGGGCCTCGGCTTCCTCTTCCGGATCGGCGATCACCGCATCGAAATGGTGACGAATACGTTCGCGCACTTCTTTTAGCTGTGCCGCCAGGGCGGTCCAATCATCATAGGATTGCTCCGTGTGACTCATGGCCAGAGCCAGACGCTCACGATCCAATGAGTCCTCGGGCAACGTCTGAGTCTGACGATCCTCCTGAGCCTGCAGGGCATGTTCGAGATCGCGCAAGAAGACATAATCGGGACCGAGTTCATCGACCACCGCTTGCGGCAATAGATCCAGCGCCGGCAGTCGCTGCAGCGCGGTGTTCAATGAAGTTACTTGCAATTCGGTATCGCGACCACCGCGAATCAACTGGAAAACCTGGACCACAAACTCCACCTCGCGAATACCGCCAGGCCCCAGTTTGATATTGTCGGTACTGTCCTTACGACGCACCTCGCGGTTGATCAGCGCCTTCATCTCACGCAGCGATTCGATGGCGCCGAAATCCAGATAGCGGCGATAAACGAAGGGGCGTAACCGGGCCAGTAGTTCGACACCCGCATCGCGATCACCGGCAACCGGCCGCGCCTTGAGCATGGCATAACGCTCCCACTCCCGGCCCTGATCCTGGTAGTAGCTGGTCAACATATTGAAACTGCCCACCAGCGGCCCACCCTCGCCGAGCGGGCGCAAGCGCATATCGACCCGAAAGACGAAGCCATCCGCGGTGATCGTGTCCAGCGCGGCAATCAATTTCTGACCGAGTCGCGTGAAGTATTCCTGATGATCGTATTCACGCTTGCCGCCTTGAGTAGTGCCCTTCTCCGGAAAGGCGAAAATCAGATCGATATCCGACGAGAGATTGAGCTCCCCCGCCCCTAGTTTCCCCATGCCTAGCACCACTAGACGCTGCTGTGAACCATCCTCCCGTGATGCCGGCCCCCCCCAGCGCTGGGCGAAATGGGACTCCAGCCAGCCCAGCGCGCCTTCGAGACAGACTTCGGCCAACCGCGAGACACTGGCGGCGGTATCCCACATGGTATAGCCACTTGACCGATTGAGATCGCGCCAGATGATGCCCAGCATGCGGGCTCGCCGAAAGCGCCGCAGCAATGCGTGCATTTGTGTTTCGTCATCCGTGCTATCGAGCGCATCGGCGAGCACTTGAGACAGCGTCGCCTCGTCCAGGGGTGCGTCGAGTTCACCCTCTGCATCCAGAGACGCCAGCCAGCCGGGATAGCGCGTCAGCGTCTCGGCCGCGAACTTCGAGGTCGCCAGCACCAAGGCCAGTTGCTCGCGGCGGGTTTGTGACAAGGCCCGCCAGGCATCGCTGGGGCGTTCTGCCTGCTGACGCTCGACCCGCTTGTCGACCAGGCTATCCGCCTGGGACAGAGCTTCCGCTAGTCGCTCCAGGCGCTTGCCAAGCGCTGCCTGCAAGGCATCGGGAATATCATTCAGCGGTAAGAAGTCGTCGGGTAACGCCATGGAAGTCCTGTCGTGGTAGCGAGAAGTCAGGTCTGGCATACCCTCAGCATAGCGAAAGGTGCACCACGGCAGAAGGGAACCTGGTATACATCGCGACGGCACCATCCTGCTGGTGCTAGATTAGCCGGCAATTCTCTGCCACAACAGCAATCCCCAGGTCACCCCAGCCATGATCAGAGACAGCATGACCGCCGCCGAGCCGATGTCCTTGGCCCGCCCAGAGAGTACGTGGTGCTCCGGGCCAATCCGATCGATGGCGGTCTCCACGGCACTGTTGAGCAGCTCGACGATCAGCACCAGAAAACAGCTGCTGATCAGCAGTATCCATTCGATCGGGGTTTGCCCGATCCAAAAGACAAAGGGCAACAGCACCAGGCACAGCACCAACTCCTGACGAAAGGCCGTTTCGTGCAGGGCGGCGGCCTTGAGGCCCTTGAGGGAATAACGGGTCGAGTTCACCAAATGGCGCCAGCCAGTCTCGCTCGATTTCATCTTGCAGATCCATGCAACCAATCGTGGCCGCCCAGTCTATCTAATTCGGCCGGATAATTCGGCCCTAAGCTTTGTTTGAAAAATGTCGTTATCGGCATTGCCGGACTAGCCTGTAAGGATACTTGCCCTATTGCAGGAGAACATTATGGCCCGCGTAGTGATGCTCAGAGATCAAGAACCCCGCTGCCAGATCGAGGACATCGATACCGACGACCTTCCGGAGCGCGCAGTCAGTGTCGATATCGACTACTCCGATTTGAACTACAAGGATGCGCTGGCCGTCACCGGCAAGGGCAAGATCGTGCGCGACTACCCCTTCGTACCAGGCATCGATTTTGCCGGCACCGTGCGCGAATCCCATAGCGATCGCTACAGTGCCGGCGACAAGGTGATCCTTACCGGCTGGGGCGTGGGCGAGCGCCATTGGGGCGGCTTTGCCGAGACCATGAACGTCGATGCGGACTGGCTGGTACCCTGTCCCGATGAACTATCGACCCGCGACGCCATGTTATTGGGTACTGCAGGCCTGACCGCCATGCTCAGCGTGATCCAGCTCGAGCAGGCCGGACTCACGCCGGGCGGCAAGGTGCTGGTTACCGGTGCCACCGGCGGCGTGGGTAGCTGGGCGGTGCAGATGCTGGCCCATCTGGGCTATAACGTGGAGGCGGTAACCGGCAAGGCGGAGCAGCAGCATTGGCTGGAAGAACTTGGCGCTACCCAGATCGTGCCCCGCAGCGAACTCGACGACAATACCCGTCCTTTGGAAAAAGGCCGTTGGGATGGCGCCGTGGATACCGTCGGGGGCAAGGTGCTGGCTAGCGTGCTGGCGCGCATGGCTTACCAGGGCCGGGTCGCTGCGGTGGGGTTGGCCGGCGGTACCGACCTGCCGACTACGGTGATGCCGTTCATCCTGCGCGGGGTGTCACTACTCGGAGTGGATAGCGTGATGGCACCCTTCGACCAGCGCGAGGCGGCCTGGCAACGATTGGCGTCACTGCCTCGGGATATGTTCACCCGGATGCAGGTCGAGGAGATCGGCCTGGATCAGGTTGCCGAGCAGGCCGAGGCCATGCTGACAGGCAAGACCCGCGGTCGAATACTGATCAACCCGCATCAGAGGTGATGATTGCGCTTGGTAACATTGCCCTGCGTTGCGCTAAGATGGTGGCCCGTTCATTCATGATTCGTCGAGCCACCGCTCATGCCACTTCGCATCGCCATCAACGGTTATGGCCGTATCGGTCAGTGTGTGCTGCGTGCCCTGGTCGAACGCGCTAACGCCGATCTGCAGGTCGTGGCGATCAACGAGCTGTCCGATCTCGAGACCATCGCCTATCTGACGCGCTACGACACTACCCATGGCCGCTTTCCAGGCTATGTGGATACCCGTGATGGGCAATTGCTCATCAACGGCCAGTCCATCCACGTCGTGTCCGAGCCGGCCCCCCAACGTCTGCCCTGGCGGGAGATGGAAATCGACCTGGTGATTGAATGCTCCGGCAGTTTCAGGGATCGAGCCACAGCGCAGCAACACCTCGATGCCGGGGCACAGCGCTTGCTGTTTTCCCAGCCCGCCGAGGCCGATGTCGATCTCACCGTGGTCAGCGGTATCAACGAGCGCGAGCTGCAACCCGAGATGCGCATCATCTCGGCCGCCTCCTGCACCACCAACTGCCTGATCCCGATTCTCACGGTGCTCGACGAGGCATTGGGCATCGAACATGGCGTGACCACGACCATCCATTCGGCGATGAACGACCAGCCGGTGATCGACGCCTACAACAAGACCAGTCTGCGACTGACCCGCTCCGCCATGCATTCGATCATTCCTGTCGATACCGGTCTGGCCCGAGGTATCGAGCGCTTGATGCCAGCGCTTGCGGGACGCTTCGAATGCTTGCATGTGCGGGTGCCGACCATCAACGTCTCGGCCATGGACATGGCTATCTGCGTACGCAGCGAAACCACGGCAACGGCGGTTAACGCCTTGCTGCGTGAAGCCAGCGAGAACCGTTTGAAGGGTCTTCTAGGCTACACCGAGGAGCCCATGGCCTCGATCGACTTCAACCACGATCCACGCTCGGGTATCGTGGATGCCACTCAGACTCGGGTGGCCGGCGGCCATTTGATCAAGATGCTGAGCTGGTTTGACAACGAATGGGGCTTCGCCAACCGCATGCTCGATGTCGCCGAGCGTATCGCCGCTCTGAAGTCATGCTGAAGTCGCGCTGATTCACGCACTCTCCATTCATCACGACGAGCAACCACGACGAGGAACCTGCCACATGAACGTGCGCAAGATGACCGACCTGACACTCGCCGGAAAGCGGGTGCTGATCCGAGAAGACCTTAACGTTCCGGTCAAGCAAGGACGGGTGACCAGCGATGCCCGTATTCGCGCCAGCCTGCCGACCATCCAGGCGGCCCTCGACGCCGGCGCCAAGGTGCTATTGATGAGTCATCTGGGGCGCCCCACCGAAGGCGAGCCTGCCGACGAATTTTCCCTGGCCCCAGTGGCCGAGCACTTGAGTGAATTATTGGGCAAGACGGTGCGTCTCGAAAAGGACTATCTGGATGGCAACGTCGAAGTTGGCGACGGTGAGGTGGTATTGCTCGAGAACGTGCGCTTCAACACCGGTGAGAAGAAAGACGATGTGGCGCTGGCCCAGGCCTATGCCAAGCTGTGCGATGTCTATGTGATGGATGCCTTCGGCACGGCTCATCGTGCTCAGGCCTCGACTCACGGCGTGGCCCGCTTCGCCCCGGAAGCCTGTGCCGGCCCACTGCTGGCTAAAGAACTCGAGGCATTGGAAAAGGCTCTCGCCACCCCAAAACGGCCGATGATTGCCATCGTCGGCGGTTCCAAGGTCTCCACCAAGCTCGAGGTACTCAACGCGCTTTCCGAGAAGTGCGATCAGTTGATTGTCGGGGGCGGCATCGCCAATACCTTCATCGCCGCTGCCGGCTATAAGGTCGGTAAGTCGCTTTACGAGGCAGACCTGGTCGATCAGGCGTTGACGCTGATGGAGCGGGTCGACATTCCTTTGCCTACCGACGTCGTGGTCGCCACCGAGTTCTCCGAAGCTGCAGACGCCACGGTCAAGGGTGTGCAGCATATCGCCGATGATGAGATGATTTTGGATATCGGTCCGGTGACCGCCGAACGCTTCGCTGCCCTGCTCAAGGATGCCGGCACCATTCTGTGGAACGGCCCCGTCGGCGTATTCGAGATCGACCAGTTCGGTCAAGGCACCGAAACCCTCTCCAAAGCCATTGCCGAAAGCAGCGCTTTTTCCATCGCCGGCGGCGGCGACACCCTGGCTGCCATCGACAAATACGGAATCGAAGACCAGGTGTCCTACATTTCCACCGGCGGGGGCGCTTTCCTCGAATACGTCGAAGGCAAGCCGCTACCCGCCGTCACCGCGCTGGAACAAGCGGCCAAGAAGTAACATCGCCGGCCGGGCTCAGCGGCCCGGCATTTACTTCCATCCTATTAAATACAGCGCCTTGTCAGAGCGGTTCTACACTTGGATGGACATTGGTGTATCTGAAGACTCAATGGGCGAGTATCACGCGAATACCGTATGCCACGAAAGCGGTGTCGGAGGACATCAGCGCCAGCCCCTCCGCCTGCCCTTGCGCGATCAGCATGCGATCGAAAGGATCACGATGGTGCAGGGGCAAATTGCCCGCCTGCTCGCCATGAAAGAGTGTGATAGGCAACGCGGTGAAGCCTTCATCTTCTATGATGCGGTCGAGATCATTCAGGGCATCAAGCTTGCCGAACTGCCTTTTTATACTGATCTCCCAAATACTGGCAGCGCTGACGAAGATCGTATTACGAGACTCTGCAATCGCCTCTCTTGCATTTGCCCCCAACTGCGGATCATCAGCCAGCCACCAGAGAAACACATGCGTATCGAGCAATATCCGCCGCATGGTCACTTCCCCTCGAAGGCCGCGACAAGGTCTTCCGGGGTCTTGTTAAAATCCGGAGCTATATGGATTTTCCCTTTATAACGCCCTGGCTTGCGCTGTGAAGGTTGGATACCAACTCAACCCAAGGTTCTCCGGCTCGGGCGATTATCATCCGCTCACCACGGCGAGCTTTTTCAGCCAGTGCAGAGAGTTGGCTTTTGGCCTCATGCATGTTGATTTGCATCTTGACACCTCGCTTAGCCAAGTTAGCTAAGCTTATGCTCGATCTTACATCTGTTCAATTGGTCAAACGTGTGCTTGCTCCTCTCTCGTGCGAAAGCCAGGGCGTTTTCACATCCAATACCGCGACTGGCATCTGCCAGGAGTATGGATGCCATCAGCGATCCGTCAGCGAGCACTGTGCATACCTGAATTCTATTCCCCAAACCAGCGTTTCAAGACAGCGCGGGCCTTGCGGGTGTGCTCTTTCTTGATATGCGCAGCCACCACGGCGAGGGCGCCGACCAGCACCGAGACATCATCCGTATATCCGACGAAAGGGGTTACGTCTGGAATGGTATCCAACGGAAAGATGAAGTAGCCCAGCGCGCCGTAGATCGTGGTTTTCGCCCATACCGGTGTGTCCGGGTCCTGGGCCGAGTAATAGAGCTTCAAACCGGGCTCGAGGGTGGTCTTTCCCGCCTTCTTGGCATAGCGCGACACCTTGTTCCAGAAGGCTTCGTCGGAATAACGCGTCTCGTTTTCCAGGCTATCGTGATGCACGCCTTCTTCATCGACGAGCATCGAAAGAGCGTACTTGCCAGACTCGACATCATGCGTCAGTAATTTCTGTTCCATGAACTCCTCTCGCTGCACTGTTGAAATCAGTCCTGCTTGTTCCAGCCTTCATTGAACCGATTCTTCCTGAGCCAGTTCCCTATAATATACCTATCAGGATAGTTCCCAACGAATAGGAGCATGGACAGTGTACTCAGCCCGCCAGTGGCTTTGACTGGATAAGCGATCAGCGTTCCAGCATCTTGCGCGTGCGGCGATAACCGCGAGCGCGGCGTATGGCTTCGCTGCCGGCCCGGCGACCCACGATACGTGCCACACCCACCATCACACCGGTGGTGGCGCCCCACAGCAAGGCATGGCGCCATTTCACATCCGGATCGTAAGGATCCATCGGCGGCTTGCCGATCTTGTGCTCATAGGCCTTGCGCGCGCTATTGCGCGCGGCAACCCCAGCGGCAATCGCCACCCCGGTGCTGATCAGCGACCATACTGTTTCACTTTTCATACGCACTTCTATCCTTGAGTCAACCTAGGATCGTTTTATCATGCTAGTTCAAGCCAAACAAAATCCACTGCCCTTGAAACAAATGAATTGCATCGCCGCGGTCATAAGGTAACTTCTTGAATGTTTGCACCGTCTACACTGCCGAAATGATCCTCAGCCAACCCACGCACCTGGAAGCCCACGGTCAGTGCCGCGGGCTTCTTTCGTGGATCGCATGCTGGCAAGTATGTTATGTTGCGCTGCAACAAGACACAGGCAACCCCTGCAGTCGTTGCCAAGCTGATCACCCCCTCTCCCAAAAGGTATTTCCATGACACGCACCAATGACATCACCTCTCTTGTTCCTTTTACCCCCGCCGCCATGTTCGACGTCTGGAAGGTCGGCGTAATGGCGTTTGAACTGTGGACCACCTCGCTTTCCACCATCGCCATGCGTAACAACCTGTGGTACACCCAGATTCCCACCAGCCCGAGGATGATGAAAGAAAACCAGCGCATGGTGAACGAGAAGCTCGATGCCAGCATGGAAGTGGCCACCGAAATGAACAAGGCCGTGCTTAACATGTTCTCGGGCCAGTACACTCCCTGGTGGGTGACAAGCCGCCGTGCGTTGATGCCTCTGCATCGTCGCACTACCGCCAATTCGCGTCGACTTTCTCGCTAGTTGCAACTAGAGAATCGTTTCTCCAAGGCTGCACTTCTTGAGTGCAGCTTTTTTGTGACTTTGCCTTTCCTCTTTATTTGTTGAGCCCTCTCTTCTATCTTTCGCCCCCCTGTCAGCAGGTCTGAACGCTAATCACCTTTTTGCATGAGCAGACAAACTCAATCTATTCCGCTACACTGTTCGGAAACACTGTTCAAAAAGTATGAAAATTATGTTCAACCCTGTGCGTTACCGGCCGATAACAGTAACAATGGCTTAGCAAGCTCAACGAACCTGAGAGACCCGCGTATGTCACGGCCCCTTTGTCTGCTCTTCGACTGCGATGGAACGCTTGTAGATAGTGAACCCTTATTGGCCGACGAGATGGCGACCAGTCTTACCGCCATTGGCCTGCCATTCACGCCTGAGGACTACATTGGTGAGTTCCGCGGCGCGCGCTTTCGCAATATTGTCGCCGAGTTGCAAAAGCGTCATGGCCGCATTGACGCAACGTCGCTGAAGGAAACGGAAGCCGGCATGCGGGCTCGTCTCGCCGAACGTCTCGTTCACGAACTCACGCGGTTGCCCGGCGTACTCGAAGCCCTCACCTTGCTCTCGGACTATCCCCGCGCGGTGGTGTCCAACGGTCCCGAAGCCAAGATCCGTTCTTGCCTTGCCTCTACGGGCTTGAGCGATTACTTCGGCGACCATTTATTCAGTGCCTACACGGCCAACTGCTGGAAACCCGATCCTGGCCTTTATCTGCATGCCGCCAACAGCATGGGATTCAAGGCTCGCGACTGTCTGGTCATCGACGACTCCATCGTCGGTGTTCAATCGGCACTTGCAGCAGGCATTCCAGTGATCCACTTGAATCGCTTCCCGGATGTCGAGACGACGCCCCAAGGCGCCATCATGATCAGCAACATGCACCAGTTACCGACCGTCATCAGCCGGTTGTCTCATCAGGAAGCCCTGGCCCTGTAAAAGCGTATAGAGGTCAGGCGGTACCCGCGTCAAATCCCTTCGGTTATCATGGACCGGTGTTCACTCGCCGGGAGACAGCATGGCGTCCCTTCAGGATCAACTGCGCGGCTTGGTTTATTCCACGGAGCACGGTGATACCTGCCCCGACTGTCGCAAACCCCTCGCTGAATGCGAATGTGACGATCGCGCCGAGTCCGAACGCCTGGCTCAGTTGGACGGTGTGGTGCGAATACGCAGAGAGACCAGCGGCCGAAAAGGCAAGGGCGTCACCACCATCAGTGGCGTGCCTCTCCCCCGTACCGAGCTCAAGACCCTGGCCAAGGACCTCAAGAAACGTTGCGGTACCGGCGGCGCGGTCAAGGACGACATTATCGAGATTCAGGGCGACCATCGTCAGACGCTCAAGGAAGCTTTGGAGGCCCGCGGCTATACCGTCAAACTGGCCGGTGGCTGACTCACCTCTCAATCGATAACAAGGAATTTCACATGGGCTTGAATGCTCGTTTGACGCTGCGTTTATCTTTCATGACTGCCTGCCTGCTGGCCTTGAGCGCCTGCGTCACCGGCCCGCGCTTTGCCAATCTCGACGCCGTCATCGTGCCTACCGAACCGCTGGACCTGCCATCCAACGCCGAACTCACGGTGCGCCTGGAAGACGTGTCCCGAGGCTCCGACGTGATCGCCGTCAGCACTTACACACGCCTGGGCCGTGGGCCGATTCCGGTGATGCTGCGTTACGACGCCAAGGCCATCGACGAGGATCGACCCTATGTTCTGCGCGCCGATATTCGCAGCAACAAGACGCTGACCCATCGCAATGTGGAAGAAGTCCCGGTTCTGACCGGGGAGGCTCCGCGGAACGACGTGCGGGTCCCCATCGAATCCATTGATCGCTAACACGCTAAACTTCATGACCATTCCTTGTCAGAACGTCTCGTGGCTACCACGCTGTGTACGTTTACCTGACCGTTCATCTGACAATGGAGTGAAAGATGCAAACTTTGAAGATTCCGGGCACCGATATCACCGCCTCACGCATCGGCCTGGGCACTTGGGCCATTGGCGGCTGGATGTGGGGCGGCACTGACGACGAGCAGGCCGTACGCACCATTCACGCAGCCCTGGACCGGGGCGTGACGCTGATCGACACCGCGCCGGTTTATGGCTTCGGCCATTCCGAGGAGGTCGTCGGTCGCGCCGTGGCCGAGTATGGTCAGCGCGACAAGCTGGTGCTGGCGACCAAGGTAGCGATGGAGTGGAAAGACGACGAAAGCGTGGTGCGTAATGCCAGCGCAGCACGCATCGAGAAGGAGATCGAGGATTCCTTGCGCCGTCTACGCACCGACGCCATCGATATTTATCAGATTCACTGGCCCGATCCGGTGGTGCCGATGGAAGAAACCGCTATGGCCATGGAACGTCTCTATCGAGATGGCAAGATCCGTGCCATCGGCGTCAGCAACTTCTCCACCGAGCAATGCGACGCCTTTCGCGAAGTCGCGCCCTTGCACAGCGTGCAACCTCCACTGAACCTGTTCGAGCGCGAGGCCGAACGCGACATCATTCCCTACGCCGAACGCGAAGGCCTGGCCATGCTGACCTACGGCGCGCTCTGTCGCGGCCTACTGACCGGCAAGGTGCAGAGCGATTCGACGTTCGGTGGCGACGATCTGCGTAACAACGATCCCAAGTTTCAGTCACCGCGCTTTTCCCAATACCTGAATGCCGTCGATGCCCTGGACCGCTTCGCCCAGGAGCGTCATGGCAAGCGGGTACTGGAATTGGCAGTGCGTGCTCTGCTGGACCGTCACGACAACGGTATCGCGCTATGGGGCGCGCGGCGTCCGGATCAGGTGGAACCCATCGAGCGTATCGACGGCTGGCAACTCAGCAGCGATGATCTGAACGAGATCGAGCGCATCGTCGATGAGCACGTCAAGGATCCGGTAGGACCCGAATTCATGGCTCCCCCGAGCCGTAACGACTGACCTCGAACGCCTGAAGTAGAAAACCCCCGGCACCGGTCACAATCATCGCTCGATGTCGGGGGCAAGAAGTGTGAATCCAGCATGCGCTAGAACGTGTACTCCAGACCCACTACCGCCACGGGATAGACGCCAAACTCATCCACGTCGTCCTGCAGATCGTCCTCTTCCTGCTGAATATCCTGGCGTAGCTGCGGATCGTTGGTTGGATTGCTGGCGTCGAGATTCACCTCGGCGTCTGTCAGGAAGGCGCCGAGCTTGGCGAACACACCCAACCCGCTCTTGTGGCTGCCGCGCCATCCCAGACCAAGATAAGGCTGGATGGAGTCGCCCAACGTCACATCGCCTCGCAAGGTGCCAACGTCTTGCGCACTGTAGGTGGTACCATTGAATTCGTAAGATTGGCCGTCCTTGGGACGCCCCACCACCAGCATGGCGATATCGGGCTTTACGGCACCGGCGGAGAGGAAGAAACGACCACCGAAGGGGAAGTAGTCGAACGTGATGCCGTAGACATCCATATCGAAGTCACCCTCGTAATCGGCCTCATCGGTCTCATACTCGAGGCCGTCATAAGTGAATCCGGTGTAGCCGGCAGTCAACGCCAGGTTGTCGTGGAAGCGGTAGCTGATACTGCCGCCATAGCCGGTGGTGCCGACCTCGGCGCCTACCGACCAGTTGTTCATCGATGCCGCCGACGCGGGCAACGCCATGGCCGTCAAGGCACTGGCCAGCAAGATGGTGTGTAAGATGCGCATGAAACTCCCTGCTTATGTCGTTATGGTCGTAACCGATTCAGAACAATCGGATAAAAGCCATAACGACCATGCTCGGGAAATCTTTAATCATGCATTTGTCATGCGCTCATGCTGGCTCGTTTGGGCTCGTGCAACAGGCCTCATCAAAGCCCCCGAACAAGCGTTTCCAGCACCTCCCCCACCGGCGCCTCTATCTTGAGCGAATAGAGATCGTCAGCTCGGGTACGACCAAGATTGAGACAGGCAATGGGCTTGCCTGCCAACGCGGCTCGCCGGGCAAAACGATACCCTGAGTAGACCATCAATGATGAACCGACCACCAGCAGCGCACTCGCCTTTTCCAATGCCAAAAGGCTGGCGTCGACGCGTTCCGGCGGGACACTGTCTCCGAAAAACACCACATCTGGCTTGAGAACACCGCCGCAGCGCGTGCAGTCGAGTACCTTGAAGGTGGAAAAATCCAGCCCTTCGAGATCGGCGTCGCCATCCGGGCCTACCGGCGCTTCAAGTGACGTCCAGCCAGGATTGTGTGCCGCCAGCTCATCGTGCAGGTGATACCGCATCCGGCGAGCGCCGCAGCCCATGCAGCGCACGATTTCGGCACGCCCGTGTAAGTCGATGACTCGTCGTGAACCCGCGTGCTGGTGCAAGCCATCGACATTCTGGGTGACTAACGTCGCTATATGACCCTGTGCCTCGAGTCGCGCAAGGGCTCGATGAGAAGGGCCGGGGCGGGCATTCTCGATGGCCCGAAACCCGAGCAGACTGCGCGCCCAATAGCGCTGCCGCGTGGCCAGGCTGTTCATGAAGGCATGATGCTGTACCGGCGGCGAACGCTTCCATTCACCGCGGGCATCGCGGTAGTCGGGGATACCGCAATCGGTGCTCACGCCGGCACCGGTCAACACCATTAGTCCGGGGTGGCGCTGGATAAACTCACCCAACGCCTGACTGTTCGTCTGACTATTCGATGTGAGCGCATCCGGCCACGGCGCTGAAAGAGAGTTTGTTTCCAAGGTCGAGTGCACGGGTGATCGCGTATCCTGAATTGATTCACGAAGCGTCATACGAATACCTGTCGAGTATGATGCCTTGCCATACCGATGACGATAACATGACTCGGCACGGATGATGTTCATAATAGGCGCTGCTTACCCTGGGCATGGCTCTCAACGTCGCGCTTGGCTAAAGTGGGCATTCCATGAACTTTCTAGCACAAGGACGCCAGCAATGGCCTGGTTGGAATATCTGTTACCGCTGATTTTTCTGACACCGCTCGGGGCCACAGCAGTGGTCGTGCTGGCATTACGCAATCTGCACGACGCGCAGGTTCGCTCGCCCTTCGATGCCCAGCCCATGCACGAACCCGGCCAGGCACTGCGCGATCGTCTGGATCGTGCTTTCTCGAGCCTATTCCTCAATGGTGCCCTGGGGCCCATCGTGGTGCTTGCGCCCCTGGTCTACGGCATGGGACGCATGCTGTTCGCCCCCCATCAGAACTGGGTGGAATGGGCGATTTATGGTCTGCTCTCCACACTGTTGGTGCTGCTGTTCTGTTTTTTGTTGATGCTCGATTACCAGCGCATTCGCCGTATCAAGTTCGGACTGGCCTGTGAACTGGCGGTAGGTCAGGAACTGGAACGCCTGATTCGTCCCGAGACCCACCCCTATTTCGTGTTCCATGACATTCCCAGTGATACCTTCACCATCGACCATGTCGCGGTCACACCGCATGGCCTCTTTGTCGTTGAAACTCGTGCCCGCACGCATCCTCTGGACGCGACCGGAGAGCCCAAGCGCACGGTCGCGGTCGAGCGTGAGCGCCTGCGCTTCCCGGGCTGGATCGAGCGGCAGCCACTACGCAAGACGCGTCAGGCCACGACCTGGCTACGCCAATGGCTGAGCCGCGAACATGCGATCGAGGTGCCGGTGCGGGGTGTGCTGGTATTGCCGGACTGGGACATCGACAGAGAACAGTCCTTCGAGGATCCGATCGTGGTCAATGGCGAAGGTCTGGCGCAACTGCTCATCGACACGTCCTTGGGCAAGCTTGACCAGACCACCCACGATAAAGTTGCCCACGCGCTGACCGAGCGGGCGGCGCTGCAGAACGACCGGCGTTTACAGCGGCCTTCCGTCTGACTCAGGGTGTCGTCACAAGTCTGATAAGAGGCGCACAGCGTCCTCGGCGTAGCGGCACGAGACTCTTTGCAGCGGGGAACTCTTCAAGGTGCTCTGCGGCGATACCGATGCGCACCTCGGTGAGTATCCGCTTGCCCCTTCCGTCACATTTCAAGCTCAAGGCACGGCCAGTCCCTT
Source organism: Halomonas sp. GXIMD04776 (assembly GCF_049808615.1). Classification (NCBI taxonomy): domain Bacteria; kingdom Pseudomonadati; phylum Pseudomonadota; class Gammaproteobacteria; order Oceanospirillales; family Halomonadaceae; genus Halomonas; species Halomonas sp. GXIMD04776. The sequence goes on from NZ_JBNCAN010000013.1 coordinate 44,382, forward strand.
GACCAAAAGCCGCCTCGAAGACATCGATCAACGCATTGCGGCTAATCTCACCGCCGCTATTGATCATCATGAAATCGACGAAGGTGCTGGCATTGAGCTTCTCCATCAAATCCACCGCCGTAGCGAAATAGTCCTCTGCCGGCAGGGCCAGGCACGCGGCGTGCTTGGCGTATTGATAACGATCCAGGCAACTGGCACGCCCGGGCATGGCGTCATCCAACTCACTGGCGAAAGGCTCGGCGAAGGCGAAAGGCGCATGGGCCCGACAGAAGCTGCCATTGGCCCGCGGCTGCTCGAGAAAACAGCCCTCCTCGCGCCAACGCCTGGGGCTGATGCCATCATCGGCGAGGCGCTGCGGTAGCGATGGCCACAAACCATGCAGCACGAAGCCTTGAGCGACGGTTTCCCGGGCCTTGGTTCGCTGCTCACTTATGCGGCATTCCTCCCGTGGCCGCTCAACCGTCTGACAGAACCCCGGATGCCAGGTCAGCGCCAGCACGTAATGATCGAAACCATCCACCTCAAGTAAAGAGCGTGCCGGTGCCGGCCCGCTCAATACGAGCAACACCATGACCGCAAGGCTACCGACGACTCGTTTTATCAACTTCGACGACTCTATACCGGGCCTCGTCCGATACCGCTTCAAGCGGCTAGAGACACGACGGATAATTCCAAGGACCATCTTACGAAGATTCCTCAAGGTCGGATGATCGCGACGACGCATTTCACGGGCGGCAGTCAAGCGGTCACCGTTATAGGGCGGCGGTATAACTCTTGATGAAAGCTGCCAGGTTGGAGCCTAGATATTCGGTAGGATACCCTCCTCTTGTATAATCACTGCGGGGAAACCGATCTGTCTCAAGCTTCAATAGCGTTGCACTTGGAACTTGGGACCACCAAAAGAGAAGGAGGTATTGATCCTCTGCAAGAAATTAAAGTAGACATCAATTCCTTTCCACTGCAAGAAAACACCATGAATAAATTTAGTAAATATTAAAAATAAAAAATCAAAAATTGCGCAATACAAAGCCTTCGCCGAGCCTGATTGTCAGCGTCATTTCACCGGACGCCTTCCACAATGACAATGATGAAAGCAAAGGTATCGATATGAAGACGACGATTTCGTTCTCGGCCCTGGCCGGGCTGGCGGTTTTTGCGGGCAACGCCCACGCCCTTGATATCAAGCTCGGTCACGTATTAGCGCCCACTCACAATTGGCATGTCGCAGCGGAGGGCTTCGCCGAGGACGTCAGCGAAACCACCGAGGGTCGCGTCAACTTCAAGATCTTTCCCAGCGGCCAACTGGGCAACGAGAAGACCATGGTCGAAGGCATGCAGATCGGCAGCGTGCCGGCGGGCATCATCGGCTGCGGTTCCTTCCAGCCCTTGGACCCCAAGTTCGGTATCGTCGAGCTGCCCTACTCCTGGGCCGATCGTCAAAACGCCTACGCCGCCTACGACGGCGAGCTGGGTGATCGCCTGGAATCCCTGGCCGCGCAGTACAACATGAAGATCCTCGCCTGGTGGGAGAACGGCTTTCGCCACGTGACCAACAACCGCGGTCCCATCGAAGCGCCCGAGGATCTTGAGGGGCTCAAGATTCGCGTCACCCCGGACAAGATGCGCCTCGACACCTTCAACGCACTGGGCGCCAGCCCCGCCCCGCTCTCCTTCGGCGAACTCTACTCCGCGCTGCAGCAAGGGGTCTTCGATGCCCAGGAAAACCCACTGTCGATCATCTACGCCTCGTCCTTCTACGAGGTACAGGACTATGTTTCCCTCACCGGCCACGTCTGGGCGCCGGCCTGCTTGACCGTGTCGAGCAGCACTTGGAACCGCCTCTCGGAAGACGACCAGGCCAAGGTACAGGAGCTGGCCAATACCTGGCGCGACAAGCAGCGCGAGATGACCCAGCAGGACGATCAGAACATGATCGAGAAGCTCGAAGCCGAAGGCATGCAGGTCAACGAGGTCGACACCGCGCCCTTCAACGAGAAGGTGCAGAGCGTGTGGGAAGAGTATGAGCCGGTCTTCGGTAGCGAGCTTATGGGGCTGGTCAAGCGTTATCGCCAGGGCGAGTAATCGCCATGCCGTTGTCCTCTTTCACCCGTGCCATCGCGCGGATCAGCCTGACGTTGGCGGCTACCGGGGCCGCCAGCCTCGCGGCGCTCGTGGCCTATAGCGTGTTCATGCGCTGGGCGCTAGGCAAGCCGCCACACTGGGCCGAGGAGCTGCCCCAGCTGATCCTGGTCTGGACCACCCTGCTGGCGGCGATCGTCTGCACGCGTCATCGTTCCCACCTCAACGCCGGGCTGTTGCCGCTGCTGGTGCGCTCCAACCGGGTGCGCCACCTGGTGGGCCGCGTGACCGACCTGCTGCTGCTGCTCATGCTGCTGTTGCTGGCCAAGGCCGGCTGGGACCTGGCGATGGTGACCATGTCACAGACCACCACCGCCTTACAGATTCCCGCCGGTATCGTCTACCTGGCGGTACCGGTCAGTTGCGTCGGCATGGCATTGATGCAACTGGAGCACCTGTTCACCCGTGGAGAAACGCCATGACCCTGGGCGCACTGACCCTGATTGGCGTATTCGCGCTCGCTATTCTCGTCGATATTCCCATCGCTTTCGGCCTGATCCTGTCCGCACTGGCCTACCTGCTTTTTTTCGGGGCTGCGCCGATGATGGTGTCGGCCCAGCAGTTCGTGGCTGGCATGGAGAGCTTTACCTTGTTAGCCATCCCGCTGTTCGTGATGGCCGCCCAGTTGATGAATCGCGCCGGCTTGACTCAGCGCCTGGTGCGCCTATGCATGGCGCTGGTCGGCGATATTCGCGGCGGCCTGGCGGTGGTGGCGGTGCTCGCATGTATGCTGTTCGGCGCACTCTCGGGCTCTGGGGTGGCCGATGTCATCGCCATCGGCAGCATGCTGTTGCCGGCGATGCACAACAACGGCTACCACAAGGGCTTCAGCAGTGCCCTGGTCGGCACCGCCAGCTCGATCGGCACAGTGATTCCCCCCAGCATCGTGATGATCGTCTACGGCACCACCTCCAATACCTCGGTGGGCAAGCTATTCATGGGCGGCATCGTTCCGGGGCTTTTGCTGACCACAGCCCTGGTCGGCGTTGCGCTCTACGTCTCGCGCAAGCATGGTTGGGCCGGTGGCAAGGCCGTCGAACCCGGCGAGCGACGGCGTGCCTTCATCGGCGCCCTGCCCGCGCTTCTGGTGCCGGTGCTGATCATCGGCGGCATCCGATTTGGTGTGTTCACCCCCACCGAAGCCGCCGCCTCGGCGATTCTCTATGCGCTGCTGGTCGGCACCCTGGTGTATCGCAGCCTGGGTCTGCGCGAAATCGTCGACAGCCTGGTCGCCACCGCCGAGACCAGCGGCGCCATCCTGTTGATCATTGGGGCCGCCGGGCTTTTCGCCTGGGGACTGACCTACGAGCAGGTGCCTCAGGCGATCGCCGCGCTGATCGGCGAGTTCACCGACAGCCGTTACAGCGTCCTGTTGCTGCTGACGGCAGTGCTGCTGGTGCTCGGCTCCTTCATGGAAAGCATCGCCATCATCATCATCGTCACGCCGATCGTCATGCCGCTGCTCAGCCAGTATGGCATCGACCCGGTGCATTTCGGCGTGCTGCTGACCGTCAACCTGGCCATCGGCGCCAACACCCCGCCGCTGGGGGTGGACCTGATGGCGGCCTGCCGCATCGCCGGTATCAGCGTCATGGAGTCGTTACGCCCACTCATGTTGATGATCGGCGCCATGTTCGCCGTGCTGATGCTGATCACCTTTGTGCCCGAACTGGTGCTTTTCCTGCCCAACCTGATGGACGGCTAAGCCATGTCACCTCACGAACAAGCGATCCCGAGAAGTTGGCTATTCGTCCCCGGTCACGATCCGGCACGTCTCGATGCGGCACTGGCGTCGGGGGCCGAGGCCATCGTCGTCGACCTGGAAGAGTTTACCCCTGCGGCGGAGCGGGATAGCGCCTGTCAGGCCTTTCCTGCCTTCGCCGAGCGCTGCAGGCAGCAGAACTGCCGGCCCATGGCGCGTATCAATCGTCTGGACCGAAGTGGAGCAGCAGAACTCGAGGCCCTCATTAAAGGCGCTCCGAGCGCGATCTTTCTGCCTCAGGTGGAAAATCCCCAAGCACTAATCGATCTGTCCCAAACCCTGGACGATGTCGAACGTCGCTACGGTCTGTCGCCCGAGCAGGTGGGCATCGTACCGACACTGGAAAGTCGACTGGCAATCGATAACGCCAACGCACTTCTTCAGGTACCGCGCCTCGCCGCCGCGCTGATCGGCACCGGCGATCTTGCCCAAGACCTTGCTCAAAGTCTCGGTCTGTCGACGGCTGAAGCCGTATCCAGATTGCGCCCCTATCGCCAGCGGTTTCTTGAAGCTTGTCATTGCGCTGGGTTGCTCGCCATCGATGGTCCCTGGCCAATGTCCGAGGGCTTCATCGACGACCAGGCCTGGGCCATCAGGCAGGGCTTTCGCGCGCGTTGCGTGACCGATCCCGCTCAGATTCCATTTCTGCATGATGCCTTGTCGGCGCAGCTCCAAACCGAATAAGTCATGCTTCATCAAGAGATAACCACTATGTCTCACGCCACGCTTCCACTTCGTAATGGTGGTCAGATACTGGTCGACCAGCTGCGCCGTCACGGCACCCGCCGCGTCTTCCTGGTGCCCGGAGAGAGCTATCTACCCTGCATCGACGCCCTAAACGAGCATCGCGATGCCATCGAACCCATCGTCTGTCGCCAGGAGAGTGGCGCCGGCTATATGGCCGAAGCCTACGGCAAGCTGACCAACGAGCCCGGAGTATGCTTCGTCACCCGTGGGCCCGGGGCCACCAATGCCTCGATCGCCGTACACACCGCCTATCAGGATTCGACGCCGATGATCCTGTTCATCGGCCAGGTGGGGAACGATTTCATCGAGCGCGAAGCCTTCCAGGAGATCGATTACCGGCGCATGTTCGGCCAGATGGCCAAGTGGGTCGCCCAGATCGACGACACCGCTCGCATCCCCGAATACATTGCCCGAGCCTATGCCGTGGCCAGGAACGGCCGGCCCGGTCCGGTGGTGCTGGCCCTGCCGGAAGATACCCTGTGGGGCGAGGCGCGGGTCGCCGATGTCGAACCACGCCCGCGGGTGCACGCCTACCCCAGTCAATCGCAACTGGCAGCGCTGCAAGAGCGTCTGGAAGCCGCCGAACGCCCCTTCCTGCTGGTCGGCGGCAGCGGTTGGACCCAGGAGGCGCAGCAGGCAATTGCGGAGTTCGCCGAGCGCTTCGCGCTGCCCGTGGGCGTGGCCTGGCGTCGCCTGGAATGCGTCGACCCTCGCCGGGAGCAATACGTTGGCCATGTGGGGAATGGTATGCACGCCGCCCTGCGCGAGCAGCTCGAAGCCTGCGATCTCGTGATTGCCGTCGGCACGCGCATCGGCGAGGCCACCAGCGAGGGGTATAGTTGGATCGCCTCGCCGGTGCCCCGCCAGGCGCTGATTCACGTCTATCCTGATCCCGAGGAACTCGGTCGGGTCTATCAACCGAGCCTGGCCATCAATGCCGACGTGGTCGGCTTCGCGACGAGCCTGGAGACTCTGGTGCCACGTCAACCGCCGCGCTGGACGGCCACCACCCAGGCCGCCCGTCGCGCCTACTTCGACACCCTGGAACCGCAACCGGCCCCAGGCAAACTTAGCCTCGACTGGGTCAGCCACACCGTGGATCACGTTCTCGATGGTCAGGGGTGCATCAGCGTGGGGGCCGGCAACTATGCGCTCTATCCTCATCGCTATGTGCGCTTCGGGGGGCTCGGCACGTCGCTGGCCCCCACCGTCGGGTCGATGGGCTACGGCCTGCCGGCGGCGATCTCGAGCAAGCTCGAACACCCCGAGCGACCGGCGATCTGCTTTGCCGGCGACGGCTGCTTCCAGATGAATATGCAGGAGCTGGGCGTGGCGCTGCAGTATCGTCTCGGCATCGTGGTGTTGGTATTCAACAACGGCATGTGGGGCACCATTCGCGCCCATCAGGAGCACGACTTTCCCGGGCGCGAGATCGCCCTGACCTTCACCAACCCGGAATTCGCCACGCTCATTCAAGCCTACGGCGGTCACGGCGAGGTCGTCGATGACGATACCGCCTTCGAGGATGCCTTCCGCCGGGCCCTGACCTTCACCGAGCAGGAGCGCCTGCCGGCGCTTATCGAACTACGCTATGACAGTGACGGCATCGCCCCGGGCCAGCGTCTCAGCGCGATTCGAGAGACGGCACTCGACCGCCACCGCACCCAACCGACAACGGGAGCCACACCATGACCGATTCCCCGACATCAGTGCTGCGCATCGATGGCCAGCGTCTCTGGCAATCATTGATGGACCTGGCCAAGCTCGGCGCCACTCCCAAGGGTGGCAACTGCCGACTCGCCTTGACCGAAGAAGACCGCCAAGGCCGGGAACTGGTGACCGGCTGGCTGCAGGACGCCGGCCTGACGCTCCAGGTCGACCAGATCGGCAACATCTTCGCCCGTCGCGAGGGTCGTCGGAACGATCTGTTACCGGTGGTCACCGGCAGCCATCTCGATACTCAACCCACCGGTGGTCGTTTCGATGGCTGCTATGGCGTCCTCGCTGGCCTCGAGGTGATGCGCGTGCTCAACGATTGCCAGATCACGACCGAGGCCCCTCTGGAGGTGGTGATCTGGACCAACGAAGAGGGTTGCCGCTTCGTCCCGGTAATGATGGGTTCCGGTGTGCATACCGGTGTCATTCCCCTCGAGGATGCCCTGGCCGCCAAGGATCGTCAGGGCGACACGGTGGCCGCGTCTCTCGAACGCATCGGCTATGCCGGTGATCTGCCGGTCGGTGAACAGACATTCGGCGCCTATTTCGAGGCACATATCGAACAAGGGCCGGTGCTCGAGGCCGAGGGGCTTCAAGTTGGCGCCGTGACGGGCTCATTAGGGCTGCGCTGGTTCGATGTGATCGTGACCGGTCAAGAGGCTCATGCCGGCCCCACGCCCATGCCCTATCGGCGCGATGCCCTGAAGCGTAGCGCAGCATTGCTGGGAGAGATCCTCGAACTGGCCGACCCTTACCAGCCGAATGGGCGGGTGACCTGTGGCGAATTCGATCTCTATCCCAATTCACGCAACGTCATTCCCGGTCAGGTCCGCTTCAGCGTGGATATTCGTCACCTGGAACCCAAGGTGCTCGACCGGATGGAACAGGCGCTGCGCGATGCCTGTGCGCGCCACGACGAACCCGGCAAGGTGACCGTCGAGCTACGTGATGTACAGCGCATAGCCCCCCTCCCTTTCGATCAGGAGTTGGTGGATCTGGTGCGACAGAGCAGCCAAGCGCTGGGGATCCCTTATCGCGATATAGAAACCGGCGCGGGGCACGACGCCGTGTTCGTCAGCAAAATAGCGCCTACAGCGATGATCTTCGTACCCTGCGAGGATGGCATCAGTCACAACGAAAGCGAGTACGCCAAGCCCGAGGACCTGGAAGCCGGGACCAATGTATTGCTGCACGCATTGCTTGGCAGAGCAGGCATTGCCGATGTTTAAAACGAAATCTGGTGCACGAAACGTCTCATTATGGAGCGGCGTCATCCAGCGACTTGAGGCCAGACGTCAGCCGCTCTTCCATCGGTACCTTGGCCATGGCATTGAGGAAGAACTCGAGGAAGGTCGACTCGGCCGCACTGAAGCGCGCGTCGCTGTGCCACATCAGGTTCAAATCGATATCCGCCACACCGTCGTAGGGCGGCAGCGGCCACAGCAGCCCTTCGGCGATATCTCTTGCAACCAAGTGTTCCGGCAGACAACCGATACCCCAGCCGGCGAGCACCATGCGCCGTATTTCCTGAAGGCTGCTCGACTGCCCAACCACCGGCCCCTGAAGACCGTGTTGGGCACGGAACACCGCTAATGGCGACAGGACACCGTCGAGTTGCTCACTGCCAAAGGAGACATAGGCTTCATGCAGCAGACTTTCCATCGGCAGGTTATGTCGTCCGAAGAGCGAATGACTGTGTCCGCAATAAAGACGATAGCGCTGCCGCGCGAGGACCTGACTGGTCAGATTCTCCGGGCACTGACGCGCAAGGGAGATACCAATCGCCCCCTGACGCTGCAACAAACCGTGCTGGACTTCCTGGCTGGACATGCCTTCGATGCCAAAGGTGATCTGGGGAAACTGGTGGTGGAAGCGCTCGAAGACGCTATCCAGGAAACGGCATTGAATGCCGGTAATGAACAAAAGCGAGACGTGTCCTGCCACTTCCGGGTCCGCTTCGCTCACCGAGGCGGCCAGACGCGCCACATTGGCGTAGATATCGATGGCCTCTTGATACACCAAATGTCCCGCCTGGGTCACTCGGAAGCGGTGGCTATCGCGCTCGATGAGTCGTTGCCCCAAGCGCTCCTCCAAACGCTTCAGCGACAGGCTGACGGCGGGTTGGGACAAATAAAGCCGCACCGCCGCACGACTGACGCTCTCCTCCTGAACAATGACGATGAAGGTGCGAAGCAGGTTCCAGTCGAGCGTATCGTGAATGGGCCGCATGAGCGATTCCTTGCAAGAGTGACACAGCACCAACCACAGTAAAGACAAGATCGTAACGACCAAGCCTTAGGACGTCACGTACTCGATAACCACGACACCAGGAGCTAGATATGTTCAACGAACGGGAAACTCTATATTTATCGGTCGTCGTCATACTTAGTGCGCTCTTCTTGATCGGCCTGGCCTACTATTTCTATCGACGTATCAAGACCTATGATGACTACAACGTGGCCGGCCGTTCGACGGGAACCTTTCCGCTGATATGCACGCTAGTGGGCACCGCCGTAGGCGGCTCGACCATGCTAGGTTTCTTGTCTAAAGGCTATCAGGAAGGGGTCGGCCAGATCTGGTTGCCCGGCGCCATCACCATCGCCGGCATATTACTGCTGGTATTCTTCGTTCAACGCATTCGCGACTACGGCGAGCGCTACAGTATGATCACCATAGCGGATTTCATGGTGAAGAAGTACGGCGACAACGCCCGCCTGCCAACCTTACTCAGCATGATTTGCGCCTACTCGGCGATTACCGGTATGCAGTTCGTGGCCATCGCTACGGTCCTGAAGCTCGTATTCGGTCTTGAACTGGCTTACGGCATCGTGGTGACCTGGCTATTTCTGACCATCAAGACCTACCTGGGCGGCCTCAAGGCGGTCATCTGGTCGGATGCGATCCTGGGCACGTTGCAAACTCTGGGCGTGTTCTTCCTGCTTGCGATGGTTTATCACGTGGCCGGAGGCTGGGAAAACATTACCAACAGCGACAAGCTAACGGATCAACCGGGCTTTCTTGAGGTGAGCGGCATTGCCCCAAGCGATCTGTTTGTCTACCTGTTAACCATCGGTGGCTACCAATTCGTGCGCCAGGATCTATGGCAACGCTTCTGGGCGGCCAAAAGCGCCAGGGCGGCCTACTCCAGCTACACCGTGGCGGTGGTGTTTACCATGCTGATCGGCGGTGCTGCGGTGCTGATCGGCGTGTTCGCCTCCCTCGGCCTGAACATTCAGCTCGATAATCCCGACCTGACTTTCTATGCCGTGCTCGAGGCCACGCTGCCGTTACCACTGATTGCACTGATGATCGTCGTGCTGCTTTCCACGGTGGTGTCCTGTGCTGACTCCTTTTTCATTGCGGGGGCATCCTCGATTGCCAATGATGTCATCAAGCCACGGCTCAAGAACCAGGATGACCGTTTCCTACTGCGCATGAGTCGTTATTCGGTAATCGCCATGTCGCTGATCGCACTAGGCTTGGCGCTGTATGCTCCGCGTCTGGTCACGATCTGGATCCTGGGCAGTGCCATGCTGGTCTGCGGCGTGCTTATCCCTGCCCTTGTGGGTCTACTGTTCGATAATCTCAATCACCAGGCCGGTGTCGCCATCATGTGGGCGGGGCTAGTGTCGGCGGTAGTGTGGCAGGTACTCGGCCAGCCCTTCGGTGTGCATCCCGTCTTTATCGGCCTGCCGATCTCGCTGCTGATGCTGCCGTTACTGTTTCGTGGCCGCAATCTCGAACCTGCGACCCAAAAGCGATGACTCAGGAAAGCCGCCCCCGAAACATTGCCGGGAACATTAAGTGACAGAGGCAGCGCTCAGTTCGAGCGCTGCCTCTGTTGGTCAGGCCAGCGACATAGAAAGAGCGCATAAGCCTTGAGTGTATGGCGGATCGACTCGATATTGACGCACTCATCGATACCATGAATACGCTCGGCGACGGGACCATAGCAGGTGCCTGCAACCCCGGCGCCGACATGAAAGGCGCGCAGGTCAGTCGTGCAGGTCGCTAGAAAGGCTTCAGGCCGATCGCCATGCAAGGCCTCGTGGCACTCGGAGAGTAAGTGTATGCCGGGATGTTCGAGATCGACGAGGTGCCCCTCGGAGCGAAAACCGTGAAACTCGACAACCAGGTTCTCTTCAGCCTCGCCCAGTTGGCGGTGGGCATCCTTCACCGTGCGTCTGACCCTCTCCATGATAGTGTCGGGCGACATGCCTGGGGGGAAGCCGATGCGCCCTTCGAGAACACCGTGGGCAGGCACGCTCGATGGCCAGTTACCACCCTCGAGCGTGCCGATGCCAAGATTGAAGGGATGCGTAAGCTCGTCGTAGGGAGCTTCTCGTGCCTCATTTAGCTCTTTTTCCAAGGTCTTCAAGGCGGGAATCAGAGCGATGAGTGTCTCGATCGCGTTGCTGCCCGCCGACGTATCAAGCACGTGGGCAGGCACTCCGGCGACGCGTAGCCGAAACCATAGCGCGCCCACCTGACCGGCATAGATTCGCGCCCCAAAGGGCTCAGGAATCAGCACGAAGTCGCCGCACAGGCCACGATTGATGCAGGCCAGGGCGCCGTTGCCCGTGCACTCCTCCTCGATGACGGTCTGCAGGGTCAACGGATGGTCGATTGTCACCCCCGCTTCTCTGACCGCCTGCACTGCCATCACCATGGCGGCGATACCGGCTTTCATGTCGCCGGCCCCTCGTCCATAGAGCCAGCCATCTTTCTCCCAAGGCTGCCAAGGCGCCTGGGACCACATGCCTACTGGTTCGGCCGGCACCACGTCGAGATGGCCGTTGAACACCAGATGGGGCCGCGAGGAGTCCGGGTTCAGGCGCGATACCAGACTGTAACGACCCTCATTGGACCAATCGACCGGGGCGTGGTGTGGGTTCCTGTGCAGGGAAGGATCGTCCAGCGGCAAGTGCTCCAGCGGCAAACCGAAGTGCTTAAACCATGCCGCCATGGCCTCGAGCGCGCCCTGCTCCCGGCCCAGCACACTGTATTGACTAACGAGATCCCGGGTCATGTCCAGGACCTGAGGAAAAAGCAGATCACACTGATCCAATACTCGCTGTTCCGTTTGGCTCAACATAAATCCTCCCCCGAATCGGCCTGTCCTCGCTCAACCAATGGCTGCCCTCGAGTGCTAGTCATGGTGGCATCATGATACTCAAACATGGCAAAAAATTCGGACTTATACAAAAATCTTCTTGCATAAATTTGGTAAATTCAAAGCATTAAAAATAGAAAACGCTAAGTCGCTGAATTTGTTTGACCCTCTTTTCGGGACATGACTATATGAATTTGACCCATACAGAGTGTTTCAAGACACCCGAAAGAACAATCACAAGGCGAGGCACATCATGAACAACTCCATCAAAGCCGCGGCGCTTTCCGTATTGATGTTGACCGCATCCCCGGCCATGGCCGCCGACTTGCGAATGCTCTCCAGTTACGATCAAACCGGCGTCTATGCGCGTGAAGTCGCCCAGCGTTACATCGACAAAGTGGAAGGGGCGGACAACGCGGACATCAACATCACGCTCAACGGACCAGGCGTGGTACCGCCCTTTGAGCAGCTTCAGCCCGTCTCCGCAGGCGTCTTCGACCTCCTTTACACCCACGGGGCTTACCATACCAACACCACCGGTGTGGGCGCCGCCATGGATGGCGTCTTCGTCGATCCGGAAAAGACGCGAGAATCCGGCCTCTGGACGTTCATCGATGAGCATTACAACGGCCATGGCCTCAAGCTACTGGCCATTCCACCCCTGGGATCAAGCGGCTTTCAATATATTCTCGAGGATCCGATCGAGGGAACACCGGGGCTTGAGGGACGCCGCCTGCGAGGTAGTCCGACCTACACCAATGTCACCAAGGGCCTTGGAGGAACACCGGTACTCATGTCGAGTGGCGACGTCTACTCGGCGCTGGATCGCGGCGTGATCGACGGTGCCGCCTGGGGCCTCAATGGCGTCGAGGATCTCGGTTGGCATGAAGTCGCCGGTTACTTCACCAAGCCAACCTTCGGCCAGACCTACACCTATCTGTTCATGAATCTCGATGCCTTCAACTCACTCAGCGAAGACGAACAAAAGGTCATGCTCGAACAGGGCCGAGCCCTGGAGAATGAGACTGCAGCGATTCTCGATGAGCTGGCAAAAGAGGAGTGGCAGTCCCTGAAAGACAAGGGCATGCAGGAAACGCATTTCAAGCCGGAAGATGCCGAGCGCCTGGACGAACTGGTCACCGAAGGCATCTGGCAACTGGGCATCGACAAGTCGCCCGAGGCAGTCAAGACCATGCGTGAGATCGCCAAGCAGCACGATATGACGCCTTAATCCCATGTTGGGTAAGGATTACTTCATGCTCTATCCACTGGCCCGGCTTCACGACAGCATCACGCGTGTCGGGTTCTACCTCGGCGGTGCCACCCTGGGTGGCATCGTCGTGTGCTTCTGGATCGAGGTGGTCGCGCGCTACTTCTTCAACGCGCCGACGCTCTGGTCAGGCTCGCTGGTCGCCTACTTCCTGTGCATCTCTTCCAGTCTGGCAATTCCCGAGCTGGCCCGCACTCACGGCCATATTGCAATCACGGTACTACCCGAACGCCTTTCGCCATCATCGCGCCAATTCTACGACCGGCTTATCGCACTGTTCGCCTGTAGCGTTTGCGCCGTTGCCGCCTGGATTAGCTTGGACGAGAACCTGCGCCAGATCAGTAGCGGAACCACCACGGCCATGGGTCTGAATATCCCCAAGTACTGGGTCTCGAGTTTCATCAGCTACGCCTTTATCAATGCCGCGTTGCATTTCCTGCGTCATGCGCTATCCCCCTCAAGCGCGGTGGCGGCCCCCCATGTCGACGGGCACGAGGCCTGACCCTATGGAATGGTATACCTCGCTGTCCCTGGCCCTGGCACTCCTGATGATCCTGTTTGCCCTGGGCGTGCCGGTTTTCGTGGCCTTTTTGACCATCAACGTCGCCGGCACCTTCTGGCTGATGGGAACCGCCGGTTTCGGCCTGTTCGCCAACAGCGTCTACGACACCGTCACCTCGGAGACCCTGACCACCATCGCATTGTTCGTGCTGATGGGCGAGCTGCTGTTTCGCTCAGGCTCGATCGACGTCATCTTCGATGCACTTGACACCCTGATGGGGCGCATGAAGGGACGGCTCTACTTCTTCGTCGTTGCACTATCCACCCTGTTCGGGGCCCTGTCAGGATCCGCCCTGGCCGTCACCGCCATGCTCAGTCGCTCGGCGCTGCCCACGATGCAAGAACGCGGCTACGATGATCGCTTGTCGATTGGTCTGATCCTGGGGGGCGCCAGCCTAGCGCCGATCATTCCACCGAGCCTGCTGGTGATCATCATCGGTTCGATGGTCGATGTTTCCATTGCCCGATTGCTGATCGCCGGCATCATCCCCGGCATATTGCTGGCGGGTCTGTTCGTCGCCTACGTGGTCGTCAGGCTGCTCATGGATCCGTCGCGAGCACCGGCTACCGACGAAAGCGGCGGCGGAACACTGCGTGAGCGCGGGCGTGCGCTACGCGACATGATGCCGTTCAGCATCATCATCTTCTCGGTCCTCGGCCTGATCATGCTGGGCGTCGCCACGCCGTCGGAGTCCGCCGCTACCGGCGTGTTGGGCGCCATCCTGGTGGCTTTCTACTACCGCCGCTTCAGCCTCGAAATGTCGCGCGATGCTCTGCTGTCGTCGCTATCCATCAGCGCCATGATCATCGCCATCCTCGCCTGCTCGAAGCTCTTCAGCCAGCTACTGTCCTTCACCGGTGCCACGGCGGGGCTGGTGAACGCCGCCACCCAGATGAACCTCGATCCGGCGTGGATGTTATTAATGCTGATGCTGATTCCGTTCTTCGCCTGCATGTTCATCGATCAGATCGCCTTCATGATGGTGGTCATCCCCATCTATGCCCCCTTGGTCAAGGCCTACGACTTCGACCCGGTGTGGTTCTGGACCCTCTTCCTGATCAATATCTCGGTGGGCAGCCTGACCCCGCCGTTCGGCTACAACCTGTTCGCGGTGAAGGGGGGCGCCCCCGCGGTACCGATGCAAACGATCTATGCCGCCGCCTGGCCCATGGTGCTGTGCTTCCTCTTCGGCATGCTGGTGCTCTACTTCTTTCCGGCACTGACCACCTACCTTCCCAGCCTGATCTGATCGATCAATAACGAGATGACTCATGTACCACATTGCCCCCATGCCCCGGCAGATAGATGCCTCCCTGCACCAACGGCTACTGGAATGTGAAGCGGCCACCATCGGCCATTTCCGCGAAACCGGCTTCATCGACTCGGCCATTCGTTCCCTCCTTTCGCAGACCCGCATCGCCGGCACCGCGGTGACACTGTCGATGCCCCCCACCGATGGCACCCTGCTCAACCATGTCATGCGCCTGGTGCGGCCCGGCGATGTGCTGATCATCGATCGCCAGGGGGATACCCGTCATGCCTGCTGGGGCGGGGTGCTGACTCAGGTAGCCAAGAGGCTTGAGCTTGCGGGGGTGATCATCGATGGAATGGCCACCGATGCGGTGACCATCAGGGAACAGAGCTTTCCGGTCTGGAGCCGTGGGGTGGCGGCGCTGACTACCAAGCTGGCGGGTATCGGCGGCAGTCTGAACGTGCCGGTCAGCATCGGCGGCGTGGTGGTGCATCCCGGCGATGCGATCCTTGCGGATGAGAGTGGCGTACTGGTATTGCCACCGGAAGACATTGCCGCGACGACTACGCGAGCCATTCACCTGCAGAAAGAAGAAGAAAGAATACTCGAGCGGATCGCGGCCGGTGAGCTGCTACCTGATATCAGCGGCGCCACGACATTGATCGAGCGTATCAACCAGCAAGTCGCGACGCCTTGAACACCACTCAATCCGCCTTCAAGCGCCCACCCATCTCCTGGGCCAGGTCCACTGCATAATGGTCGGTCATGCCGCCGATAAAATCGAGCATGCGCCGGTAGCTGTCGTAGATGCTCCAGGACGAACGCGGGGTGTTCTCGCCGATCAGCGCCAGCACACGCTGATGCTTGAAGGTGGAATGGCCGTGATGATGCAGCTCGTGGGCGGCGCCGATGAAGGCTTCGAGCAGAATACCCAGAGTCGTGTAGGCGCCGATTTCCAACTTGGCCTTGCGCTCGTTCTGGAAGATGCGCTCCCGGGCGAGTCGCTTGGCATTAGTGACCCCCCAGCCCAGGTCTGGATGGCAGAGTTCAAGGAGATCATCCTTGAGCGCACCGTTGAGCAGCTCCTGCTCGTGCTGCACAAAGACCGCCCCCACATCGTTGACCGCCCGCTCCATGGCCGCTCCACGAAGCGCAGCAATGCGTCGGCGCTGGGACACGCCCTCCCGCTGCATTTCGGCATAATCCGAAGGTTCGTCGCCGGCGATCTGAGTGAGCACATCGGCGACTTCGTCGAAGCGCAGAATGCCCATTTCCAGGCCATCCTCGAGATCCAGAAGCGCATAGCAGATGTCATCGGCGGCCTCGACCAGGTAGGCCAGCGGATGCCGGCACCAGACCCAGTCACCCCGGGACTTCAGACCCAGCCGTTCAGTCACCTCGGCAAGCAGATGCTTCTCCGACTGGTAGCAGCCGAACTTACCCGCCTTGCCGCCATGTTCCACGGTCCAAGGGTACTTGAGCAGCGTGCCCAGGGTCGCCGCGGTCAGCCGCATGCCACCCTTGAACTGGTTGTATTCGATCTGAGTCACGACCCGAAAGCCCTGGGCGTTGCCTTCGTAGGTCAGAAGATCGGCGCGCTCGGTGTCCGAGAGCCCGTCGAGCAGGCCGCTGCCATTGGTCTCGGCGCGCTTGAACCAGTCACGGATGGCGTATTCACCGGCATGACCGAAGGGCGGATTGCCGATGTCGTGGCCCAGACATGCCGCCTGCACGATCACCCCCATGTCCGCGGACGTGATCCACCTCGGCAGACGTTCGCGCAACCCCTCGCCGACGATCATGCCCAGGCTACGCCCCACGCAGCCCACCTCCAGGGAATGGGTCAGCCGGGTATGGATGTGATCGTTATCTGTCAGCGGATGCACCTGGGTCTTGCGCCCCAGACGCCGAAACGATCCGGCGAAGACGATGCGGTCGTGATCCTTATGGAACGGGCTGCGACCGACCTCCTCCCGTGAATCGCGGGGCTTGTCGTTGAGCCGGTGCGGATCGAGCAGGCGTTCCCAGTGCATCTGCGTCATGCGTCATCCTATAGGTCGTGGCGCAGCAGCGCTTTGATTGGACAATCAGGGCATTCTACGTGAATTTAGCTGTCTCGCGTCGGCTATTGGGCTTGGCTTAGCTAGAGAAAGCTTTTGCAACATAAAGGTCAACGATAGCTATGGTCTACAGCTAGATTCTAAAATGGTTTCGAAGGCCAAGGCCGATCAGGAATAAAAGAATCGCAGAGATGAGCCCCTGGGCCGAGAGCAGCGCATACAACCCTGCTGAAACATCACATTCATTGAATAAGTTATTTATACTGTAAAGGCGAAAATCTCGACTAATTGCAAGGAATGGTAAGCTAGTGGTGAACGAGAATAGAAGATAGCCAAACAAGCCGGTTTCAAACAGAGGCTTAGAAGAAATAAAAAAATAGATAATTGAAAAAACAATAGTATTAGCAAATAGGCACAATGTTGGTCGCAAGATAGTTTGCCCGTAGCCACATAAAAAATCATAAAGAAAATCCAACACCGACTCAAACTTACTTGTCTGTTTCCAGCGCCGCGTACGAAGTTCATCAGCGTGGAATCTTAATGCCAAATAATGATCACCGTCTTTCTCTGCCAAGTCTTTTAAACGCCTTAGCTTTATAGCATTATTTGAATTATGATAATCATTTATGTAATCAATGTTTTCCAAAGAAAAGTAAAAGGTGAATGCTGTTGATCTGAAATCGGGCACGTCTACAAACCGTACATTGCGAATCTCCACGGCACTATTGAACAAAGCCCCCTCAAATGACAATGGTTTTTCCCAAGCAGAGCCTTGGTCATTACGAGTCAGCTCGAAGCGAGATGAAAATGTGCAATACCTGAAGTCGAGTGGACCAGGGCCGGGCAATCTCGTTGGTAGAAATCTAAAGTCTGCTGCAACTTGAGTGCGCAAGAATTCAATATGCCCAACGCCGAACTCAGCACCCGCAAAAGAAACCCTTCCTGCGCCAAAAACGGCATCTTCAAAGCTAATTTTTCCATTACCAAATCCAGTGCGATTGAAGCTAACTTCCCCCGCACCGAAATTCGTTCTTTCGAAGATTACATTCATGTAATCAATTTTTTCTTTCCTGGGCTCTATTTTACCCAATCGAGACGTGGCGGGGCAGAAGCCTATAAACGCATTATCAAATACAACATTACCCTCACCAAAAACTGCTCCTGAGAAAATGACATGCCCTTTCTTTTCCTTATCCTCTTTTTTCTCTCTACCATTACGAAACTTTGCACGCTTGAAACTTACATCACCATCACCAAACTGGGTGTTTGAAAATACGACGGCGCCCATGCCAAAATCAGTCGATTCAAAATCAACAGCCCCCGTACCGAACACGGCATCACAAAAACTTACAAAACCCACGCCAAAAGATGCTTTAAAGAAATATACATCACCTTCGCCAAACTCTACCTCATCAAATATTACGTCACCTGTGCGGCATTTATTGAAAGGTTCCACGTGTTTGAAACTGACTTTCCCCTTCCCGAATTTGGCATTCTTGAAACTGATCTCACCGTCACCAAATTTCGCACCTGTAAATTTGACATCTCCTTCGCCGAACTCAGCTTCCATGAAATGGATGTTTCCTTGTTCGAATACGGCATCAAAAAAGTCTACATCGCCATCACCGAAATCCGTACGAACAAAGGAAACGCCTTCACTACCAAAGTTCGTACGAACAAAACTGACTCTGCCATGTGGGAACTTAAATCCTGCAAAGGAAACTTTTCTATCAGGCATCTCATCACGTAACGCATTGAAATCTACATCGCTGAATGTAACGCTACAGACAGGGTTTTCCTTGACCCACTCATTCCAGTAATGAGGTTCATCCTCTGCACGGTTGAGTGTTCTGAGCCACAGATTTTGAGCTGCTTCAACGGTCAGCTTATCGGACGAATTACCAGTGCTCTCGTGCATAACTTGGTCATCCTTGCTAGATGATTCTGTTTCTTCGACGCTTCATATGGATCTGGCCTGATCCTGCATGCTCTCGACCGGGCTGCCATTCAGGTAAATCATTGCGATGAAGTAACCTTCATTTCGGTACCCGCGAGTACGTGATCCTGCGGCCTGAAAGAAACTGTTTTCCCCCCTCATTTCGCACTTTGGTCAGCGCCCATAGCCAACGCTGGACGATCCGACCCGCATGCCACTCCAAAGCGTTCAGTGCTTTCCTTACCGGAGCCAACAGGGCCTTGTCCATGATCGCCTCCCGAGCGAAATTGAGGAAGTGGGTGATTCGCCAGTGAGTCCCGCGAGGCGTGTGTCGGAAACAGCGTTATAAATCCCGAAGGAGGGAGGTGTTATCTCAGGCACCAGCACACCTGTGGAATAAGTGTTGTGAGGATTTCGTTGTTTTCACACACATCCCACAGGCTGCACCTTTTTCGTTCACTCCCTCGCTATCTTCCGCTCCCTAACCGGAAATGGGGGCTTGATATGGCTGCAATCCCTACTCACTTGCTATCTTGAATAATCAAGTACCAGAATCAGTGTAGCCAACCCCACGGGGTCTGACACTCACGGCTTATATTTTATCGACCAGGAAATTTCCAATGGCTCGTCCATCGTCATGTCGCCAGTTTCGCAGGTAACTAGTGTCAGCAGTGGTCCGACCGGGGTCTGGTAAGGCGGCTCGCCATCGACGCTATCTACTTCACACACGTTAAGTCCGTTGACCGAAAACTCTGTGACATCGCCCTCATCAAACGTCACCGTGTTGCTGTCGATGGTTGCTTCACTGGAGAAGCTGGCAAACTCCATTTTGATGTTATCCACCTCCAGCTTTTCATCAGATCGATAGACATCGGTACGCGTGATCTTGCCGGGGGAAAAGTCGTACTGCGTTTCGACTTTCAGGCGGTCGTCTTTGATGGGGCGACTTTTACCCAGTCGATCGAGTTCTTTCTGTTCATAGGTAACCGTGAAGGTATCGCCCTCTCGTGAGGTTTGCACGTTGCGTATAAAGGCAGCCGGTATCAACTCATCCCCGTCCGCTAACGTGAACCGAGGCAACAACTGTGGGTAATCCTCATCCGGGGTCCCCTCCAGCATGGCATTGGAGAAGGGAATGGGGTAATAGGGGTTGTTCATATGCTGCGACTTACCACCATTGATCAGCGGTAGGCTGATGACATGGTTTTGATCACGATACGTTATCAACGCTCGATCGTAGTCGCCTTTGGCGAACCAGGTGATGGTGCTTGTCGGTAGTTTTTTCAGCCAGGCGTCGAAATCGCTTGATGGAATCTTGTCCTTGTACCCTATTTCGTTCCAGAGATTGGCGGTATAGATCAACTGATGCGACAGGCTCAAGTTCTCACCGAGGATGCGGTGCTTGCCGCGATAATCGTCCGTGGTGCGCCCCTTGTCCCAAAGGTTGACGGACTGCATGTCTTCGTCGTACCAGAAACTTACATAGCGTTCCGTAGCTCTGGTGGCAAAGGCATAGGCCATTTCCTTTTCCTCGGGCGTGAGCACGTCCAGATAAGCCGCCGCGGACAGCACTTCGAGAAAGGCGGTATCGCCGTAGGCACCAATGCTGCGCCCGAAGCTGAAGCCATGTCCCTCTTCGTTGAGCCTCACTTGAATGGCGTCGACGGAATTGCGCAGCCACTCTTTCATCTGCGGGGTGACATCCATGCCGGTCTCGATGAAACGCTGACATATCTCACCTATGAGAAGAATGCTGTAGCGATCGAAGCGCCCTTCTCCATTGGTTTCGTCGGAAAAGCCATAGTCACCGGAATATTTCTGGTAGTGATCCATCATCTTCTTCAGCAATTCTTCACTACCCGACTTGTCTTCCCAACCCAGCAGGTAGCGCAGCCTTGCGATCGAAAATGCCACGCCGTAATAATTCGCCGGCAGGCTGACCAAAGCGTAATCATCCTGATCGATGAACTGGCGCCAATCGGTCTTCCGCTTGAGCTTATCGAGTGTCTTCTTGCTGACGGCACGTTCAAGAAGGCCGGCCTCTTTCAAGCGATGAAGCGCGGATAAATAATAATAGATACCCCAGGTTTCATTGCGATCGTCTACCGTCATGTCCGCTATCTTGCGGTAGTCTTCAAGATAATGATCGAACTTGGGACTCTCTTCCGGTGTTTTCAGAAGCAGATAGCTCAAGCCGATCGCTATTTTTCCAGGGAGAAACTTGTCTTTTCCCGTGAAGGCATGAACGCCATCAAGGGTTATGTCTTCTTTTTCAGCGAGCAGCTTCTCGAAAAACCAATTCAGCTTGGGCAGAATCTCTTGGTCGATCAGCTGATTGAGCGGTGGATAGGTTACCGGATGTTTTTCTCCTGACTTTTCCACTTCGAGAGTAGAGGTTATCGGCGTATCAGCTTGAACCGTCATATGAGCGCAGAGCGCTACGATGGCTATCACAGCAACTGTTTTGACGTGATTTTTCATTAAAAACTTCCATCGTCGGAATGACTTACAGAGTAAAGTGATAGCAATAAACTGCATATGATCTTGCAAAGACTTCTTCCGGCTTGTATGCCAAGTTTCATTGTCACACCAACGCCGTCACGATCTGCCAACACATCCCGAACAGACTCAGAATCCCGACCCCATAGGCAATGGTCCGCCAGGGCTGTAGCGCCATCAGATAAAAGAGGGTGTGAAAAATTCGCGCGACCGTGAAGGTCATGAACAGCCAGGGAACCGCATCCGGGGAGGCACCGACCCAGGCATAGGCGACGCCGAGGATGAAGAAGATAGGGATGTTTTCGAGATCGTTGCGCCAGGCGTTGGCGGCGCGTTGCACCGGAGCCAATTCTTCATTCATCGGCGTACGGCCGACGAATTTGGCGTCTTCGGGCGTCTTGAAGGCTTGCTTGCCGATGCGGTGATAGCCCTGATAAAGGGATATCGCGAACATCTTGAAGAACAGCACCACCGCGCTGATCGCGTACCAGTAGCCGATGTCGTCCATGGTCTACCTCCTTGTTCTTACACTCTTTCCGACGCTATTTCCGAACCTCGTTGCCTTCAAGGGTAGCGCTCACGACCTCAGTGCGGCTATTTCAATTGTCGAGAATCATTGCCGTCAGATCCTCAGCCAGCGGGTCGAGCACTTGCGACCAGGAAAGATACGGGGTCTTGCCATTGCCGTTGACCAGTACGCTGAAACTCCCCCAGCGACCGGTGCGGGTACGAAAGTAGCCACCCATGGCGCGCACCGCGTAAGGCTGATTGAGGGTGCCGGTCTTGATCATGACGTGATGCTGAAAGATATCGCTGCCCCGGCGAATGAAACGCATCGGGCCGTTGGTGGGGGTTTGCATCCCGGCCACAAAGGAGGGAAACAGCGCCGCGCGCCGGTACATGGCCTCGAGCAGCTTATTGACGCCCTTCGCTGAGGTGCGGTTCTCGGTGGTCAGGCCGCTACCGCTGTAAAGCGTCAAGGGGCCGTGATTGGGCAGCGATTCGGCAAACCGCTCGATTTCCCTGCCGGCCTGCTTGAGCGAGACACGAGGCTGCTCGACCAGATTGAGGCTGAGTATGTCCGCCATGAAGTTGTTGGAATAATTCAGGGTGCGCAGCAACAGCGTCTGCAGTGTTTCGCTATCCACCGAGGCGAGTTGACGGCTCGATGATGGCGGCGGGGTGTCGCTGGTGGTGTATCCGCCGCTGACCTCGACTCCCGCCTGCTCGAGCATGGCAATCAGCGTCAGGCCGGCTTGATGCCCGGGATCGGAACTGGAGCGATAAACAGAATGCGGACTTCTGTTCAGCGCAATACTTCCATCGATGACCAGCGTATCCGCGCCGTCCCGGGTGACGCGCTCGGCGTTAAGGCGAGTGGGCTCCCCGGCAATCATGGTCTTGACGCGATTTTTCACCTCGACCAAGGGGGTCAGAATATCGCAGCTCATGACCCGGGCGGGTGTACCGGCCTTGGCACCGGGCAGGACATTCACACACCAGTTGCCATAATTGACCGCGGCGGAAGAGAGCAGCGCATCGTAAGAGTTGCTTGAGTGACTGCGCGAATCGCAGCGGTCGGTGGTGATGCACTCGACCGGGCCGAAACGCCACTGGCTGATGACCAGCTGGCCGTTCACCCCGGTGATTCCCTGCTGGCGTAGCCCTTGGATCAGTTGCCAGAGGTCCTTCGATACGAGCGCCGGATCGCCTCCGCCCTCCAGCACCAGATCGCCCTGCAAGACGCCGTTCGCATCGACCCAGCCGCGGGATACCAGCCGCGTTTTGAAGCGATGCTGCGGCCCCCAGCGATCCAATGCCGCCGCGGCGATATAGAGCTTGGATACCGACGCCGGTGAGAGCTGGCGTTCGGCATCGATCTCGCCGAGTATCTTGTTGTTGTCGAGCAGCTGCGCCTGGGCACTTATCGCGAAGCCTCTGTCGGCCAAGCGCTTGACGTGATCGAATCCCGCCGCCAAGAGTGTGCAGGGCATCCCTGCGAGCAGGAAAGCGGCGAGCAATATGATGAACTGGCGAGACATGAAACATCCTGGTGTGTGAGAAATCGTTGCGGTCAATGAGGCGACACGTTGGAGAAAAGCTGAATGACGACCACGCCACCCACGATCATGGCGAGACCCAGCACCGCGGCAAGATCGAGTTTTTCCTTGAACACGACGACACCGATCAAGGTGACCAGCACGATGCCGAGCCCGGCCCAGAAGGCGTAGGCAATACCCACCGGCACCGTACGCAGCACCAGAGTCAGCATGTAGAAGGCCAGTCCGTAGCCCACTATGACCAGCACGCTGGGCCAGAAGCGCGTGAACTCCTGGGAGGACTTGAGTGCGCTGGTGGCCAGCACCTCGGCGACGATCGCCACGAACAGATAGACATACGCCATCAGGTGTCTCCTTGGGCCAAGCGATGACGCATCCAGGCGTCGAAGGCGGTGTTGAACAGCAATGCATACAGCAAGAAGAACAGCATGAAGCCCAGATCCAGCCAGAAGGCCTCGACGATACCGATACCCAACCACCAGGCCACGCCGGGCAGCGTCACGATCAACAGCCCCAATTCGAAGCCCAGCGCCTGAGCGCTACGTTGCATTAACGTGCGCCGGCGCGTGGGTACCCAATGATCGAACAGACGATTCCACACCAGGTTCCAGAGCATGGCCAGCGTCGCGATGGCAGCAGCCAACAGTCCCAGGCGTCCCATGTCGTGTCCGGTCAGCCAGCTCGACAGTGGCGTCACAATGATCAGGCCACCCGCTTCGAACAGGGTCATGTGCAACACTCGCTCACCCCAACTTCGCATTACACGGCTCCTGGTTTTTCGTTACGCATCCATATCACCCCGCCAGGCCGTTTTTTACCGGCACTAGCGCCGGGCGATAGGGTAACTCAATCACCAATCGCCAGAGACGCTGACCGCTGGCATGGTACTTGCGCTCGAAGGGCGTGAGATACTCCCCCGCCGGATCGTGTTCGGCGACTTCGGGCTGAGTGCTCGTCGCTTGCGCCGTCGCCTGAGCGAACTCTTCAATATACAACCGCCAGTTGGAACGCACCTCGAGTCGTCCGCCCAAGGCGAGAATCACAGGAAATACCGGTTGGCCGTGCCAACGCGACTTGAGATGCGCTGCCTTGGGATAAGGATTGGGGTAGAGCAGATAATGGTATGTCGGTTGCCAACCGGTGACCAACGCCAGACGCCAGAAATCGACCAGATCGGCGCGTACCAGACGTGCATTGTCGGCAAGCGCTCCATGCTCCCGCCCAAGACGATCGGCGCTGCGATCGATGCCGATGACCGCATGATCGGGATGCTGCTGGGCCAACTGGCGTGTCGACAGCCCTACACCGCACCCGGCATCGAGGATCAAGGGCTTGTTCTGCGTCGCCAGCCATTCATCGGCTGCGTAAAACGTCTCGCGAGTATGTTCGGCTATCGGCTTGCGCAGCGGGTAGGCCAGCGCCCGCTCGACGCGTCGGGGCAGATCCTGGTGTACTTCAGTCTGATTTGTGACGATAGTTCGTGAATTGGCATGCATACTAACGAAGCACTAGGAAAAATGACCGACAATTCTAACAGCACCCTGTCTCAATCCCTAGTCGCGACGTCTCATGGACTGGCATGACGGGGCTGCAAACCAGGTGCTATCATCCCGCACCAGAATCACATAGATAGAGACCCACCAGCACACGAGGGACGCGGCTTGTCACAACTACCGGTGATTGTCGGCATGGGCGGTGTCAACGCTGCCGGCAGGACTTCGGACCACCAGGCGTTTCGCCGCACGGTGCTCGATGTTCTGTCTCAGGACGACCAGGCACAAACGCTGATAGGGCTGGCGGCGATGATGCAGTTGATTCAACGCCGAGAGGATGGCGTCTGGCAGGATCAACAAGATCTGACGTTGACAAGCGACGATGTCATTTTGCATCACCGCGAGACGATTCTCGAGCGCACGCTCATTCGGCGCATCGAGCAGGCCATATTCAATGTCGAAGGAATCCCCGCCAATCGCGCGAGTCGACTCCACTTCGATGCGCCCGTGGTCTTTCAAGTGCGCCGCCGTCAACTCCCCACTCCGCTTCCGGCCCACTGGCAAGTGCGTGACCTCGATGGCCGCCAGGTGGAAGTGAGCGTGCCGGCGGGCAACCTGGATGTTCTCTTCCCTGAGCGTCGCGTGGCTCAGGTCCGAACCGCAGGCCAACTGCCCAGCGGCTTCGAACCCAGCGCCCTCTATCGCAGCGTGCACCACCCCCGTGGGTTATCCATGGCGATATTCGGCGCCAGCGATTGCCTGGGCCAGAGTGGCCTGAACTGGGAGTCGCTGCGCGATAGCCTGGACCCGGATCAGATCGCCGTGTATGCCGGCAACTCCATCGGCCAACTCGATAACGAAGGCTGGGGCGGCCTGCTCAAGAGCTACGTCGCGGGCAGCCGCGCCA
The DNA here is from genome assembly GCF_049808615.1 of Halomonas sp. GXIMD04776. NCBI lineage: Bacteria > Pseudomonadati > Pseudomonadota > Gammaproteobacteria > Oceanospirillales > Halomonadaceae > Halomonas > Halomonas sp. GXIMD04776. Next base: position 69,898 of record NZ_JBNCAN010000013.1, read on the forward strand.
CCTCCAAACAGATGCCACTGGGCTACGGCCAGATGCCGGCGGATTTTCTGAATGCTTACGTGCTGGGCAGTGTCGGTGCCACCGGTGCCATTCAGGGTGCCTGCGCTACCTTTTTGTACAACCTGCGTCTGGGCGTCGAGGATATCCGCAGCGGCCGCCGCCGGGTAGTGATGGTAGGTACCAGTGATGCACCCATCACCCCAGAAATCATCGAGGGATTTCGTGCCATGGGAGCCCTGGCCGATGATGACAGCCTCAAGGCCCTGGATGCCTTGACCTTGCTCACGGACACCGACTATCAACGCGCTTGTCGGCCCTTCGCTCGCAATTGCGGCTTCACCATCGCCGAATCCAGCCAGTTCCTCTTGTTGATGGACGATTCCCTGGCCCTGGAAATCGGCGCCCAGATTCTCGGCAGCGTGCCGGGTGTATTCGCCAACGCGGATGGCTGGAAGCGCTCGATCTCGGCCCCGGGCATCGGCAACTACATCACCTTGGGCAAGGCGGTGGCGCTGGCCCGGGAAATGCTCGGCGAACGCGCCGTACAGGAACGCAGCTTCGTGCACGCGCATGCCACCAGCACCCCCAAGAATCGCGTGACCGAATCCCACGTGCTGCATGAAATCGCCCGGGCCAACGATATCACCGCCTGGCCGGTGGCCGGCATCAAGACCTTCGTCGGCCACTCCCAGGGCAGCGCCGCCGGCGACCAGTTGGCCAGCGCCCTGGGCAGCTTCGCCTATGGGTTGATTCCCGGCCTGCCCTACCTGGACGCCATTGCAAGCGACGTGCATGGCGAACGCCTCAGGCTGTTTCGTGAGCCTTTGCCTTTCGACGCCGATGCCGCTTTCATCAATGCCAAGGGCTTCGGTGGCAACAACGCCACCGGCCTGGTGCTGTCGCCGCAGGTGACCGAACGCCTGCTGGTCAAGCGTCATGGCCAGGCAGCATTGGACACCTGGAAGCAACGCCGCGAGGCCGTGCTGGCGTCTAGCGACGTCTATCGACAGCGCGCCGATGTGGCGGACTTCAGCGTCATCTACCGCTTCGGCCATGAAGTGCTGGAGGGTCCGGAATTGGAAATCGATCGGGACCGTATCCATATCCCCGGTTACGCGCGGCCGGTATCGCTGGCGGTGGACAACCCCTTCGGTCGCCTCGATGACGAGAACACTTGAAAGACAGGTCTCTTGAAACACGCCTCGAAAGGCAGACAATAGCCCTGAGTGCGTTTATTGATACATTCTGACTCGGCAAAGGATTCGCCCATGAATATCGTGGTCTATCCCGGCACCTTCGATCCTATTACCAATGGGCATTTCGATTTGATCGAACGCGCCGCGCGCATGTTCGACAAGCTCGTGGTAGCGGTAGCGGAAAGCCCGGGCAAGCAGCCGGCGCTGGATATCGATACTCGCATCGCCTTGATCGAGGACGTGGTCGACGGCCTGGACAACGTCGAGGTCGTGGGTTTCAAAGGCCTGCTGACCGAACTGCTGGATCAGCAGGGGGCACGGATCATTCTGCGGGGGCTGCGCGCGGTCTCGGATTTTGAATACGAGTTGCAACTGGCCAACATGAACCGCGCTCAGGCGCCGCATGTCGAAAGCCTGTTTTTGACCCCGGCGGTCGAGAATTCCTATATCTCCGCCACCATCGTCAGGGAAATCGCGCGGCTGGGGGGCAATGTCGGCCAGTTGGTGCATCCGCGGGTCGCCGATGCGCTTCGTGCGCGTTATCATACTCCCCAGAATTCAGGTTAAGCTTCTAGTGGTGATTGCTCATCACACAGCGAGGATTTAAACCATGGCCCTGATGATCACCGACGAATGCATCAACTGCGACGTCTGTGAACCCGAATGCCCTAACGGTGCCATTTCACCGGGGGAAGAGATCTACGTCATCGATCCCAACCTGTGCACTGAATGCGTCGGGCATTACGACGAGCCACAGTGCCAACAGGTTTGTCCAGTGGACTGCATTCCGCTCGATCCCGAGCGCGAGGAGACTCGCGACGAGCTGATGAAGAAGTATCAGATCATCACCGCCGCCTGAGCCTCTCCGGCCCGGCGCCCGATACAGCCCTCAAAAGCGATAAACTGCATAAAGTTCAAATAACTGAGACGTATTGTCGTTGCCCGCAAAACGATCCTCGGCGCCTTCATCCGGGAAGGCCACGGCGTAGATTGCCGAGAGCGAGAGCTTTTCGGTGATCGTCCAGTCTGCGTAGAGATTGACTTCCTTGGCAAAATCCTGATCGCTGGCCCCCGCCGCCTCGGTGTCGTGGTAACGGAAGCGATAGCCGATCAGACCGGTTTCCAGGTCGTCTCGGGGTTGTATCGAAGCCTTGATCATATCGACGTCGAGGTTGCTGTTGAACAGCATGTACTCGCCGACAATCTCGCCCATGAACCAGTTGCCCCAGCCGCTGACGAAGTCGTAGAACAGGGGATCGTAATTTTTGCTGAACTCCGCCCGACGATAGAGTATCTGCGGCCTTAGCGGCATATCTTCGAAGGTATAGGTTGCCTGTAAGTACCAGCCATCATCATCGATGTCCTGATCCTCGTTGTCCTGATAGACCCACTCCCCTCCCAGAGAGAGATTGGGCACCCTGGAAAAAGGCACCCCTTTGGCGCGCAGGTTATAGACGCTCATGTCATCCCGGGTGGCGATGTCGCTCTCGTAAAGATCAAGATAAGCAATGCCGAACTTGGCGCGTTTACCCAGAGTGTAATCCAGGTTGGCGCCGTTGAGCTTGGTGACCTCGTCCGGCCCGCCCGTGACGTACTGATCTTCCTCCAGATGAAACACATCCCCATGCCAGCCGTGGCTGTCGATCGAGGCAACCGCCGTCTTCTCGAAGCTTTCGCTGGGACCAATGTAATAGGTCGCATTGCGACCGAAATCGCTGAAGCCGTCGGCGAGGAGAAAACCATCACCGATAGCGAACTTCTGGCGACCAAACGACAACGTCACGGCGTCCTCGCCCAGCGTATCCCCAAACAGCTTCCCGCTACGCCAGCCGACGTAGGCGCGATCGAGTCGCGTGCCTTCCGGGTGACCCGGAGTCGCCCCGGCGGCGTCTCCATAGCGGCTGCCCCGGGTCATGCCCAGGCTGCCCTGCAAGCCGGAGAACAGCGTGCCGCTATCGCCTATATCCACCTCACCGATCAATTCGGGTTGCGCCACCGCCTCCCACCAGGCGGGATCCTCGTGAGTCGGGGCCGCGCCATCGATGCTGCGATCGGAGCCGAAATTGATGTCATCGGTGACGGCGCCAAACCAGTAAAGCGATAAACCACTCTTGAGTCGCACACCGCCATCGAGGCTTTCATAAAAGGTGTGTTCCGAGGAGAGCGGTTGAATACCCGATTCCTGATAGTCGATATCGGTCACGGCGGCGAAGGCTGGAAAGGAGATTCCCGCTAGGCAACCCAATACTCATGCCCCTTGGCGTGTCGGAATGATCCCATGCGGCACACAAGATAGATATTTCATTTGACAATCGTCCCTGAGCTATCATTGTTGGTTCTTCCATAACCCTAGGCCACCGATACGGTTTCGCCAATACACAGGTTAGCGGTTTTGACCATTACCCCCTCCGACAAGCGCGTCTGGCTGCTGGCCTGGCCGATCATTCTGTCGAATATCACCGTACCGCTGCTGGGCCTGGTAGATACCGCGGTCGTCGGTCATCTGCCGGATTCGCGCTATCTGGCCGGAGTGACCCTGGGCGCGACCCTGTTCAGCTTTCTTTACTGGGGGTTCGGCTTTCTGCGCATGGGCACCACCGGACTGACGTCCCAGGCCGCAGGTCGAGAAGATCACAGCTCGGTGCGCAATCTGCTGGGGCAGGCGCTGATCATGGCCCTGATCATCGGGATGCTGTTGATTGTTCTCTCTAAGCCCTTGATTGCCTTAGGCCTTTGGCTGCTCGATGGCAGCACCGAGGCCACTCGGCTGGCCGGTGAATATGCCGGCATTCGTATCCTTTCGGCCCCGGCGGTGTTGGCCAATTACGCCATTCTGGGCTGGTTCCTGGGCCAGCAGAACAGCCGCGTGACGCTTTTGATCATGGTCACGACCAATAGTGTCAACATCGTGCTCGACCTGCTCTTCGTGGTGGGGCTCGGCATGAACAGCAACGGTGTCGCCTGGGCCACGGTGATTGCAGATTACACCGCTCTCGGGCTTGGGCTCACCCTGGTCGTGCGCCAGCTGAAACGTCTCGACGGACACTTCTTGCGCGAGCAACTGATGAAGGTCAAAGCGTATCAGCGGCTCTTTCAGGTCAATGCACACCTGTTCGTGCGTACCCTGGGGCTGCTGTTCGCCATGGCCTTCTTTACTGCCCGGGGGGCAAGTCAGGGAGACGTCGTTCTGGCCGCCAACGCGGTGCTCTTGCAGTTCATCATGCTCACCTCCTACGGCCTGGACGGTTTTGCCCATGCCGCCGAAGCCCTCATCGGACGCGCCGTCGGGCGCCGCGACTGGTCGGAATTCAGCGATGCCGTCCGGGCGGCAACACGCTTTTCCCTGCTTACCGCCGGGGGTGCCATGCTGATCTTCGCCCTGGGCGGCAATGCGTTGATCGCCCTGCTCACGGATCTACCCGCCGTACGCGATACCGCCGCCGAGTTCTTGCCCTGGATGATCCTGATGCCCGCGCTGGCGGTGTGGAGCTATCTGCTCGACGGTGTCTTCATCGGTGCCACCGCCACCCGGGAGATGCGCAACAGCATCTTCGTCGGTCTGGCCGCCTATCTGCCGCTTTGGTGGCTGACCCAGAACATCGGCTCGGGAATGGGCAATCACGGCCTGTGGCTTGCGTTCACGGCCTTCATGCTGGTGCGTTCGCTGACTCTGGGAGGCTACTATCTGTACTATCGGCGACACTACTGGCGCAGCGCTGCATCCACCGCTTGAACATCATATTGACCGCCTGCGACCAGAGTGGCACAGGCAAGCGGCGTTTTTTACGCTACTTTCTACGTTACTTGAACTCGGGAATTGCTGAATAAGTAGTAATTCCTTAACAAACAAGCGAGAAACAACATGCTCAAGTTCCTGTCTCGACCCGCCGTCAGACTGGTCGAACGTTATCTGCCCGACCCTTACATCTTCGTGCTTCTGCTCACTCTGGTGGCTGCCGCCGCGGCCATCGGCGTGGAACGGCAGACGCCGCTGGAGGTGTTGCGCTACTGGGGTGACGGCTTCTGGGATCTGCTGACCTTCTCGATGCAGATGCTGCTGGTGCTGGTCACCGGCTTCATGCTGGCAAGCTCCCCCCCCGTCAAGCGGCAACTGGCACGACTCGCCATCAAGGCGGGCACCCCGGCCCGGGCCATCGTGCTGGTCACACTGGTTTCCCTGGCGGCAAGCTGGATCAACTGGGGCTTCGGTCTAGTGGTCGGGGCGCTATTCGCCAAGGAGCTGGCCAAACAGATCCGTGTCGACTATCGGTTGTTGATCGCCAGCGCCTATTCCGGCTTCGTGGTATGGCATGGCGGTCTGGCGGGCTCGATCCCCCTGGTCATCGCCACGGAAGGGCACTTCGCCATGGATCGGATTGGCGTCGTTCCCACCTCCGAGACGATCTTCTCCTGGTTCAACCTGGCCATCGTATTGGCGTTGTTCATCGTCGTGCCGCTGGTCAATCGAATGATGCTGCCGGATGAGAAGGACAGCGTCTATGTCGATGCGGACAAGCTCGACGATGGTCCGCCTCGCAGGCTCAGGGCGACTCGACCGGCGGAGCATCTCGAGAACAGCGTGACCCTGGCCTGGTTGGTCGGTATACCCGGACTGCTGTTTCTGCTGGATCACTTCCTTTTGCGCGGTGGCGGTCTCAATCTCAACGTGGTCAACTTCACCTTTCTGTTCCTGGCCATCGTGTTGCACCGTACGCCCCGCCATCTACTCGATAGCCTCTACGAGGCGGTGAAAGGCGGTGCGGGTATCGTCATTCAGTTCCCCTTCTATGCCGGTATCATGGCCATCATGGTGCAGTCGGGCTTGGCCGAAACCCTCTCGAAAGGCTTCGTTTCCATCGCTACCGCCGATACGCTACCCTTCTGGTCGTTCATCAGCGCCGGCGTGGTCAATCTGTTCGTGCCCTCCGGGGGTGGCCAATGGGCCGTTCAGGCGCCGGTCATGCTGCCTGCCGCGGAAGCCCTTGGCGCCAGCGTGCCACGCATCGCCATGGCGGTGGCCTGGGGTGATGCCTGGACCAACCTGCTACAGCCGTTCTGGGCATTGCCGGTACTTGCCATCGCCGGGCTCAAGGCCAAGGACATCATGGGCTTTTGCTTGATACAGCTATTCATCACCGGGGTGATCATCAGCCTAGGGCTCACTTTTCTCTGAAAAACGTTGCTTTGAAGGAGCAAAATGCGATGCAAGATGCGCTGCCCGGCCAGCACGAGTTGACCATGACCGTGCTGATGACCCCCGACATGGCCAACTTCAGCGGCAAGGTGCACGGCGGCGCCATCCTCAAGAAGCTCGACGAGGTCGCCTACGCCTGTGCCAGCCGCTATTCGGGAAGCTATGTGGTGACCCTGTCCGTGGATCAGGTGCTCTTCAAGCAGCCGATCAACGTCGGTGAGCTAGTGACGTTCCTGGCCTCGGTCAATCATGTCGGCAGCTCCTCCATGGAGATCGGCATCAAGGTCATCGCCGAGTCGATCCAGGAGAAGGTCATTCGTCATACCAACAGCTGCTATCTGACCATGGTGGCGGTGGACAAGAAGGGCCGGCCGGCACGAGTGCCGCCGTTGCCGCTTGAAACCTCCTTGCAGCAGCTGCGCTTCGACAAGGCGGCGCTGCGCAAGAAACTGCGTAAGCAGGCCGAGGAGGAAGCCCGACGAACCCACGAAAATCACTATAGCGTTCAGCCGCGCTAAGCGATTGACGTTGGCATGACAACAAACTCATCACAGGGAGGTGACATGACAGCGTCGACACCGCCACACCAGACGCGGTCAAACAGGGAACGCTTACTGCTGATCTGGGATCTGGCGATCATTGCGCTGGTAATCGTCAATCTCGCACTGCTGCTGTTCGACAGCCTGTTTCTGATCGATCCGCTGAATGCCGGTTTCGAGGCCGTGGCACCGGGTCTACACCAGGCTTATGCCGACAACATCCATGCCAATTTCTTCACCATCGACCTGATCTTCGTCAGCGTCTTCCTACTCGATGTGCTGTTCGGCTGGGCGGTGGCAATCGCCCAGGGTCGCTATCATCGCTGGTTCTTCTATCCTTTCGTGCACTGGTACGACGTGCTGGGCTGTATTCCTCTGGCGGGCCTGCGCTGGCTGCGGGCCTTGCGCATCTTTTCGCTGATGTTCCGCTTGCAGCGGCTGGGGCTGATCGATGTACGTCGCTGGTCGCTGTTCCAGATCCTGGCCAAGTATTACGAGATCCTGCTCGAGGAGATCTCCGATCGGGTAGCGATCCGCCTCGTCGACAACATACAGGATGAGATCCGCCACAGCGGCGCCTTGTCGGGACGTGTCGTCAACGAGATACTGATGCCGCGCAAGGAACAACTGGTAGAAGAACTCACTCAGCGCCTGCAGAGCATTCTAAGCGATGGTTATGGCGACAACCGCGCCCTGATTGCTCGCTATATCAGCGCCTTGGTCGGCCGCACCATGAACGAAAATCCGGAAATCCAGCGTCTGCGTCGCCTGCCCTTTGGCGAGTCCATGACCAACGCGGTGGACCACACCATCAGCGGTGTGGCCGCTCAGTTGGTGCACGAAGCCGTCACCAGCCTGGAATCGCCGGAATTCAAGCACCTGTTACAAAACCTGGCCGACAGCGGCTTCGACGTGATGCTCCAAACCGATCAACGCACCAACCAGATCACCGAACAGGTGCTGATCGACAGCCTGGAACTCATCAAGGAACAAATCGCCACCAAGCAGTGGCAGGTCAAGTACGACTGACCATTAATTCAAGCGCAGCCTGTGTGCGCCATCAGCTAGTCATCTCGAGTAGCGTATAGGGCGCCTCACAGGCGTAACGTTCGTCGCGTTCATCGATGTCTCCCAGCCCCATGTGTCGATCGTTGTCGTAGGCAACGAACAGCCGCGCCTTGTCCAGCACCGCCAGTCCTTCAGCCTTGTGCTCGAATTCCAGCGGAGCGCCCTCGGCATCGATGACCAACGCCGGCGACTTGTTGGCAGCGAAATCCTCAAGCGCCATCACCCACAGATAACCGCCGATATGTTCGACGCCTTCGATCTCGGTCTCGAAACTGGTCAGCAGATAGAGTCGGTCATTAAAAGGGTCATACTCCAGGCTTGACAGCCCGCAGACATGCCGCACCCCTTCGAATTGACCTGGGTCGAATCGATACAAGCTGCGCAGCTCATCGACGAATTCCAGGTTGCCATCAGCGGTGATCTTGTAATGCGCACCCACCACCCGGCACACGTACTCGAAGTCGTCGTGAGCATTGCCCTGCTCGCGCACCCCGAACAGCAGCAGGCCATCACCTTGTTTGCCGGGAATCGCCGCCAGCCCCTCGATCTTGTAGTAGGGCTTACCGATGGCGGCATTGAGTTTGCTGCGCAACTCCAGGGAGCCCTCGACACCGTCGCGCGGGTCCGGATCGACGGTCTTCACCTTGTCCGGCTCGCCCAGCGGCCAGATCAGCAGGTGATTGTAGTCGTTGAGGTCATGACTCTCGTTATCGATGCGATCGAAGCCGGTAGTAGCCAGCACGTATTTACCGTCCGCGGTCAACGCGAAATCCTCGTACTTGGTCGCCCGGGCGATGGGGCCGGCGGTGAAATATTCGAGGGTCGTGTCGTCGGGAATACCCTGATCGCTGATATCCATGGCGAATACCGCCGAGCGCTCGGCGCCGGGAATCGGCTTATCGCTGGCGAGAATCAAGCGCTGGCCATCGTAGACCACCGCCGAGACCTCGACATTGACGAGCCGATCCTGCTCATCGCGCAGGCCCGTGGGAAAGCAATGCATGGTACCGTGGGAAAGGATCGTGGCCTGGGTCATGGATGCCTCTTGGCTAGCGAATTTTATCTAAAACTGCGGGTTCGACACCTCGAATGCAAGTCGGGGGCATGATCAAAATACACGACCCAAGTTATACTTTGGCTGGCGAATCGGCACGGCCTTACATACATTAATAGTGTTTTTTCCAATCCACTCTGCCCATGGACAGCATTCAGCCGGCTAAAACAAGCTCAATAAAAGTAAACACTCAATAGTGAACCAAACGGTCGTTGAACTTTTTTTCATGAATAAAAACGAAGAATTCGCAGGGGTCACCGTACTGTTCGCGCGTCAGCCGATTTATGACCGCCAACATCAGCTTGCCGGCTGCGAGCTGCTGTTTCGCCCCTGCCCCCGAACCGAAGCGCTGACCGAACCGTTCGATGGCGATCTGGCCACCCGCCAGGTGCTACGCAATGCCTTCGCCCATACCGATATTCGCACGGTGTGCGAGCAGACACCGGCCTATATCAACTTCACGGCCAATGCCTTGAAGGCAGAGATTCCCTTTGATCCAGGTGACATCGTCATCGAAATCCTCGAAACCGTCGAGGCAAACGACGAGGTCATCACCGCGATCGAGGATTACAAGACACGGGGCTACACCATCGCGCTTGACGACTATCGCTTGAAGAGTGCCAATCATCCGCTGCTGGCCCTCGCCGATATCGTCAAGCTCGACTATCCGCAGTACAGCGCCGAGGAATTCACGTCACTGGTAACGGAACTACGGCATCACTATCCTCACCTGACGCTACTCGCCGAGAAGATCGAAACCCAGGAAGACTTCTTGAGTTGCCGGCAGGCGGGCTGTGATCTTTTCCAGGGGTACTATCTGGCCCGGCCCTCGAAGGTCGAGCGTGAGCGGTTACCGAGTGAGCACTTCGCGCTATTGCAGCTCCTCGCCGAGCTCAACCGCATCGACGCTAATGCAAAAGAACTCGCCAAGACCATCGACAACGACGCCTTTCTAAAGCGAGAGCTTTTAAACGTCGTCAATAGTGACTATTACTCCTGTCGCGATAAAATGACTTCAGCGTCGATGGCCATCGACGCTCTAGGTGTACGCCGCGTTCGCAACCTGGCCAGCATGCTGGCATTGAGCAAGCTGGACGACGCCCCCCATTCGCTGCAACGTCTTGCCTTGAACCGGGGACAGTTGTGTCAGGGGCTTGCCGATCATCTCGGCGGAGAACCGATTTCAGGATTCACGGTAGGTCTGTTTTCCATTCTGGGTGCTTTCTTTAAAAGCTCACTGGAGGACATTTTCGACAATTTGCCACTGCCAGCAGTGCTCAAGGAGGCTATTCTCGAACAGCGTGGCATCATGGGGCTGATGCTGGCAACGACATTGCAACTCGAGCAGGGTAATCTTGACGATCTCGACTGGCCGGCCCTTGCCGAATACGGCCTGTCTCCGGATAAAGTCAGCCAGGCTCAGCAGCGAGCCGTTGAAAATAGCGACGCGTTTTTATGATCGTCTGTACAGCATGCCAGGGGGTCGCTCGATTGGAAGTTTAAACCCTCAAAGCGACCCTACACCTGCTTGGATTGCCTCCTTTTATTGTCAATAGAGGCCTCTTCCGGTTATTCCGCTTGAACTACATGGATACAAATCAATGGAAAGTCTGGCTTTTCTCGGGCCGGCCGCCTTGTACATGGTCTCGATGACCATCACCCCGGGTCCCAACAACGTGATGCTGACGGCCTCCGGGGCCAATTACGGCTATTGGCGTACCCTGCCGCATATTCTTGGCATCATGGCCGGTTGCTTCGTGCTGTTCTCGTCCATCGCGCTGGGTCTCGGCCTGCTGTTCGAACGCTATCCGCTGTTTCAGACCCTGCTCAAGATCGTCGGTAGCCTCTATCTGCTCTATCTGGCCTGGAAGATTGCCAATGCACCGCCGCCGGACTTGAACCTGCCGAGACAAGGGCGGCCTCTGACCTTCTGGCAAGCCGCCGGTTTTCAGTTCGCCAATCCCAAGGCCTGGGTCATGGGACTGGCATTGATGGCAGGGTTTCTGCCGGAAGGGGGGAGTATCTGGGTAAACGCGCTCCTGCTGGCCGGCTTCGCGGAACTGATCGCGCTACCATGCATCTCATTATGGGCAGGTTTCGGCATGGCTATTGGTCGGCTTTTGCATAGCGCCCATAGCTGGCGCATCTTCAACGGCGTTATGGGCATGATGACCGCCGCCTGCGTCGTGTTCATTCTCGACTAAAAATACTCTTACGCGATCTCTTAAAGGTCTCACAGCCCTAGCCGATACTAATGAACAACTATCGATCTTTTGGTCATCGGATTTGTTTCAATGGATAAACCAGCAGTATCCGGCGCCACGACCGTGCTGTTTGCGCGTCAGCCCATCTACGATCGCAAGCATCAGCTCGCCGGCTGCGAACTGTTGTTTCGCCCTTGTGCCGACATCAACGCCTTCGTCGAACCTTTCGATGGCGATCTCGCCACGCATCAGGTGATGATCAGCGCCTTCACCGAAACCAATATTCGCGATGTGTGCGAGAACACCCCTGCGTTCATCAACTTCACCGCCAATACGCTGCAGGCAGAAATACCCTTCAACCCTAGCGAGATGATCATCGAGATTCTCGAGACCGTGGAACCCAGCGAGGAGGTGTTAGCCGCCATTCGCCGCCGCAAGCTACAGAACTACAAGATCGCTCTGGATGATTATCGCTTGAAAACTGCCGATCATCCGCTGCTGCCTTACGCGGATATCGTCAAGGTCGACTATCCCCATTTCGAGGCGGATGAACTGATGCGAGTGGTGACGCTCTTGAAGCGCGCGTATCCCACGTTGACGATACTGGCGGAAAAGATCGAGACCCATGAAGACTTTCAGTGCAGCCAGCAGGCGGGCTGCGATCTCTTCCAGGGCTATTACCTGGCCAAGCCGGCGCCGATACAAGGCCAGCGCATGGCGCAAAGCCGCCTGGACGTATTGCAGCTGCTGGCAGAACTCAATCGTGACGATGCCAGCATTCGCGAATTGACCGACACCATCCAGCGTGACGCCTTCATGAGTGTGCGACTGATGAAAATGGTGAACAGCGCCTATTATCAACGCGCCCAGGATATCACCTCGGTGCAGACCGCTGTAGCGCTACTCGGCCAGCGCCGTATTCGCAACCTGGCCAGCATGCTGGCGTTGACCAAGCTCGACGATAAACCCCATGCGCTGCAGAAGCTGGCCTTGACCCGCGGTTATCTATGCGAAGGATTGGCCGCCAACCTTGCCGATGACTCGATATCCGGCTTTACCATCGGCCTGTTTTCTTGCCTGGACGCCTTTTTCGACCGTTCGCTGGAGAGTGTTCTTAACGAACTGCCGCTACATACCTCGCTCAAGGAAGCCATTCTCGAACATAAAGGCCCCATGGGGCTGATCCTGGCAACGGCATTGCACATCGAACGCGGTGAGTTGGAGGCCATCGATTGGTCGGCACTCAATGCACTTGGCATGCCCCCGGAACGTCTCAGCCATGCCCAGCAATCTGCCATCGAGGCCGCCAACGCACAGTTATAAGCCTAAATACTGCCTCATCTGTCTCAACCGCAGCGCAGATCACTGATGCGGCCATCCTCGTCCAGGTAGATGTTCAATCGCTCCTGGCGATAATCAAGGGTGAAAGGCTGTCCCGGTTCGAGCACTCGGGCGCTCTCTGCTCCGCTCTGAGCGGTCAATACTTGGCGCAGGGCATCACTGTGATTTTGTCCGATATAGGTTTGCACCGCGCTGACATCGCACTGCTCATTGTCACCCGGCCCCCTCATGGATGGCGGGCGCGGCGCATCCTCTGCGGCGGGCCCACTCGCGCAGCCAGCCATCGACGCCGCCAGCCATAGTCCTAATGCCAAATGTTTGATCATATTGTTTTCCTTTTGCTACAACCTGTTCTTTTCGTACATCGCCAACCTAACGCACATCGTTAACGTACTGAATAGTGGTCATTCACATTCAGGATAGGCTAGTCTGGGTAGCGAGCAGGACAAGGATGGCCAAATCAGGCGAATCGCTTCGGCCAAGGTCGTCATATTCCACGTTTGAATCGCACTGTGAAGAGGATGAAAGCTTATGCTCAGGTTCGCTAACTTGATGGGTATCGCCTTGGGAACGACGTTGACCCTGAGCCCTGCACTCGCTGCAGACCCCCTACGGGTTGCCTCGAAGATCGATACCGAAGGGGCGCTGCTCGGCAATATGGTCATCGCACTCCTGGAAAATAATGACTACCCGGTGGAGAACAAGCTGCAGCTGGGCCCAACGAATATCGTACGCACGGCACTGCTCGAGAACCAGATCGACATGTATCCCGAGTACACCGGCAACGGCGCCTTCTTTACCGACACCGTCGATGACACCGCCTGGAAGGATCTCGACAAGGGTTACGAGAAGATCCGTCAGACGGATCTCGAAGAAAATGGCCTGGTCTGGCTGCCTCCGGCACCGGCCAACAACACCTGGGCCATCGCCCTACGCGAGGATCTGGCCAAGGAGAAAGACCTCAAGACCATGGAAGACTTCGGCAAGTGGGTCAGCAACGGTGGCGAGGTCAAGCTGGCGGCCTCGGCGGAATTCGTCGATAGCGAAGCCGCATTACCCAGCTTCCAACAGGCTTACGACTTTGAATTGAGCCAGGATCAGCTACTGGTGCTTTCCGGCGGCAACACCGCCGCCACCATCCGCGCGGCAGCCGAGGGCACCAGCGGCACCAATGCGGCCATGGTCTATGGCACCGACGGCGCCATTCAGCCCGCCGGGTTACGGGTCATGGACGATACCCAGGGCGTGCAGATGGTTTATGCGCCCACGATCGTCCTGCGCCAGTCCGTACTCGAGGCCAATCCCAAACTCGAAGAGCTGTTTGCCCCGGTTCTCGACTCCCTGGACCGGGAGACGCTGCAAGAGCTCAACAGTCGCATCCAAGTCGATGGGCAACCCGCCAAGCAAGTCGCCCAGGACTATTTGAAAGAGAATGACTTCCTGAAATAAGGATTCGGCTCAAGGTGTTGTCGAGAAAGGTGTCCAATGGACGGACCGACAGTCTGGTAGCCAATCGAGTGCTGCTGACCCTGGTGGTGGCTGCGGTGATAGGCGCGGCACTACTCTCTTTTGTCGCCATGGCGCCCAACCGGCTCGTGTCGGGAGAGTCGGTCAATCTGATAGCGGCCCTGCGGCCCTGGCAGTGGATAACCCTGATCGTCTTGGCGGCATTGCTGACGCTGTGCGCCCTGTCGCGTCCGTTCGCCTCGCCGGGTGCGCATTATCTAGTATTGACCGCGGCACCTTTATGGTTGGTGCTGGTGCTCTACGGGCTAGGCGACTATGCCGATCGAGCACTGCAGGAGGCCTCGGCGTCGGCTCGGGTCTCCCAAGGCGCGGCCTTCTGGATTCTGGTTTTCTGCCCGATCCTGATGATCGTGGATGCCTTTCAGCGTCTGCATACTCACCTGGGGCTACGTGGACTCTATACGCTGTTACTCGCCGCCGTGGTGGCCGCCCTATTCGCCCTGGGCCATTTCGATGGGCTGGCGATACTGCGCGAATATGCCAATAACCGCGATCTGTTCGCCGCGGAGTTCGTTACGCACCTACGCCTGATCGCCTCGGCGTTGGGCCCGGCATTGCTGATCGGCCTTCCGCTAGGCCTGCTCGCGCATCGTCGTGCCGGTACCCGCGGCCCGCTCTTCGGTGTGCTCAATTTCTTTCAAACGATCCCGTCGATTGCACTGTTCGCGCTGTTGGTCGCGCCGTTAGCCGCGTTGAGCGAGGCATTTCCGTTGCTGCGGGAGCTCGGCGTCAAAGGCATTGGGGCCACCCCTGCCATCATTGCGCTGATCATGTATGCCCTATTGCCCATCGTGCGTAATACCTATGCCGGCTTTGATGGGGTCGCTGCCACGACGCTCGAGGCGGCACGGGGTATGGGCATGACGTCACGCCAGATCCTGTGGCGGGTCGAGATCCCCCTGGCCTTGCCGGTCATCCTCGCCGGGCTTCGCATCGTGACCGTGCAAGCTATCGGCCTGACCGTGGTGGCCGCCTTGATCGGCGCCGGGGGGCTCGGCGCCTTCATCTTTCAGGGGCTCGGTCAATACGCCATCGATCTGGTGCTGCTGGGGGCGGTGCCAACCATCGCCCTGGCCGTGGTGGCGGATTTCATTCTGCAGATTCTGGTCGCATTGAGTAGACCCCCGGGGGCCCGATGATCGAGCTACAAGGATTGACCAAGACCTATGCCGGCAAGGACGTGGTCAAGGACGTCTCGCTGCGCATCGAGAGTGGCGAATTTGGCGTACTGATCGGCCCCTCGGGCTGTGGTAAATCGACCACCCTGCGCATGATCAACCGTCTGATCCCGCTGACCCAAGGCCGCATTTTCCTGGGGGATGAAGATGTCACCGAGCTGCCGGCGGAACAGTTGCGCCGACGCATCGGCTACGCCATCCAATCGACGGGGCTGTTTCCGCACTGGACGGTGGCCCAGAACATCGCCGTGGTGCCGGGCCTGCTCAAATGGTCGAAGCAGCGCACCGCCGAACGGGTCGATGAACTGCTGAATCTGTTTCACTTGGATGCCGGCGAGTTTCGTGACAAGTATCCGCATCAGCTCTCCGGCGGCCAGGCCCAGCGCGTCGGGGTCGCCCGGGCGCTGGCGGCGGACCCGGAGGTGCTGTTGATGGACGAGCCCTTCGGCGCCGTCGATCCGCTGACCCGAGATGTGCTGCAAAACGAGATGCTGCGGGTCCATCAGCAGACCGGCAAGACCATCGTCTTCGTCACCCACGACATGGACGAGGCGCTCAAACTGGCCTCGCGCATCGCCATCCTTAATGCCGGACGGCTGGTGCAGTACGACCGCCCCATCGAACTACTGACCCAGCCCGCCGACGATTTCGTGCGCAACTTCATCGGCAAGGCGGACCTGGGCCTTAAATTGCTGTCCCGGCGCTGGGTGTACCAGTATCAGCAGTCCGCCGAGATTCTAGAGCAACCCTCGTCCTTCGATCACGATCGTTCCTCGGTGGCCCACGGCTGGGAAGTCGATGAGCAGGGACGCCCACTATGCCTGCACGGCGGGCGTCTTTATGCTCAGGACGATGAACAGCGCACCCAAGTCACCCAGGAATGGAGCGCAACCCCGGACATGACCATGAAGGAAGCGCTATCACGGATGGTCTGGTTTCGCGTCATGGTGTTGCCGGTTCTGGATAGCGAGGAACGCCTGATCGGTGAGGTCGCCATGGAGGGTGTCATGGGGCATGAACCTATAAGGCAAGAGTCATGAAGGCAGTGGCCCTGCGCGCGCCGACACAGACCCGTACCTGGCTGCTGATCGCCTTGAGTGTCTTGCTGGTGGTGTTGGTGCTTTTCATGGGAGAATTGAAGCCGCTGTTCGAGCTCGCCTTTCCGGATCTGAAGTCACCGCTTTACGATCGCGAGAGCTTCCTTCAACTGACCCTGGATCATCTACTGCTGGTATTGGTATCGTCGCTCATCTCGATCAGCGTCGGGGTGGGGGCTGGGTTATTCGTGACGCGCCACAGTGGCCGAGAATTCGAGCCGCTGGTGTCCTCTCTGGCAGCCATCGGCCAGACCTTTCCGCCCGCGGCGGTGCTCGCCATCGTCGTTCCTCTGGCGGGCTTCGGCTTCATACCCACCATCGTGGCCTTGACGCTTTATGGCTTGTTACCGGTCGTACAGAACACCATCGCCGGATTGGGCACCGTGCCGGCCACCACCCTGGAAGCGGCCAAAGGCACCGGCATGAGCAGACTGCAGATCCTGTTGCGGGTCGAATTGCCTTTGGCCATGCGCGTGATCATCGCCGGGGTGCGGGTCTCGGTGATCATCAATATCGGCACCGCCACCATCGGCTCGACGGTGGGCGCCCAGAGTCTGGGAACACCGATCATCGCCGGCCTGGTAGGCAATAATATCGCCTACGTGATTCAGGGCGCCGTACTGGTAGGGTTACTGGCGATCGTGACCGACTTGTTTTTTGAACGTCTGGAGCGGCGTTTCAGCGTCGGAGCTTAGCGCCAGAGAGCGGTAGCAGGATACGAGTGGCTGTGCACCAGAACACTTGCAAACAAAAACTTGCCGCCCGGGGTTACCGGGCGGCAGGTTGATCAGCTGGCTGATTCCTGAATCTCTTCACCACCTCGTTCAATGTCTTCGCCGGCGCCTTTCAGTGTGTTGCATCCCGTCAGCAAACCTGCACTGATGATCAAGGTAAATGTCAGCATCAAAAGCTTTTTCATGATGTTCTCCTTAACGTTGAGTTGCTTCTGAGGAAATAAATTTGGTGGCTTGGCCACCTCATGAAGCCTAACAGGTGACGATTGGTTACGCACATTCAGGTCATCTACGCTTGTC
Source organism: Halomonas sp. GXIMD04776 (assembly GCF_049808615.1). Taxonomy (NCBI): domain Bacteria; kingdom Pseudomonadati; phylum Pseudomonadota; class Gammaproteobacteria; order Oceanospirillales; family Halomonadaceae; genus Halomonas; species Halomonas sp. GXIMD04776. The sequence goes on from NZ_JBNCAN010000013.1 coordinate 87,330, forward strand.
TAGTCCGCCGCTTCTTCTATTTCCGATCCAACCTTGCTGAGATCCTCGCCAAATCCTCGCATGGTATTACATCCGGCAAGTGACACCAGCAGCACCACAGCTGACAGCAGCAACAGATGTTTCATGTTCTTCTCCTGGTTCGAGAGTCGAGTCCGATAGGTTCAGTTATCTCGCAAGTATAGCGTCACGGCAAGCGCTACGAATATTCGATCTGGCATCCTCGGCAAGCAATAGGCGTTCGTTCGTCAAAAGAATATCAGCCGTGCGACGATGGCAGCGATGACCACGAGGGTCAGCCGCTTGACCCAGTAGGCGCCACGCGGGCCCATGTTGACCTTCACCGCCAGCCAGGCGCCACTCATGCTGCCCAGCGCCAGCAGCAAGCCATAGCCCCAGCGCACTTGATCGTTGATGACAAACAGCAACAGTGCCGGCAAGGTATAAATCAGGATGATGAACACCTTGAACACATTGACCTGGGCCAGGTCGATCTTGAGAAGCCGATAAAGCACGACGATGAAGAGCACCCCCACCCCAACCTGGATGAAACCGCCATATAGCCCGATAGCGAACATGGCGAGATAAACGCCCGGTGTCAGGCGCTCCGGGGTCAAAGCCCGGGTATCAAGCTTGGGCTGGGGCAGTAGCATCATGATCGAGGCGCCGATCATCGCAACGATCAATACCGCCTCGAACAGGGCATCCGAGACCTGCAGAGCCAGCCAGGCGCCGCTCAAGGAGCCAACAACCGCCGGGATCGACAGGCGCAGACTGATGGCGATTTCCCGAGCCCCGGCGCGAAAGAAGCTGCTCACCGCGCTCACGCTCTGCAGCACGATACTCACCCGATTGGTGCCGTTGGCTTCCTGGGCCGGCAACCCCAGAAACATCAACAATGGCAGCGTCAGCATCGAGCCCCCGGCCGCCAACACATTGATGAAACCGGCGATGCCTCCTATCGTCACCAATGCAAGTGCCTCGAGCAGCGTCATTCCCTCTCCTTGTCGTCCATCGTTTTATTCATCTTTACAGCGCCTTGGATGATGACACCATCAATCCTTTCGAGATCACCACTGAGGGAGCCTTATGAGCGACTTTACTCTTCATCCACGTTTGGCAGCGGACACCTATCAGTTGACCGATCTGCCCTTGTGTCAGGTGCGCCTGATGAACGATGCGCGCTTTCCCTGGTTGATACTGATACCGCGCCGGGCCGCTATCCGCGAGGTTTATGAACTCGACGAGAACGATCAAGCGCGGCTATGGCAGGAAACTACGGTGCTGGGGCGTGGGATGCAACAATTGCTGGGTGGAGACAAGCTCAACCTGGCCACGCTGGGCAATCAGGTAGCGCAGTTGCATGTACACGTCATCTTGCGACGCCAGAACGACGAGGCCTGGCCCGCGCCGGTGTGGGGCATGGGCACGCCACAGGTCTATACCCAGGCCGCGCTGAACGAGATGCGTCATAGACTTCTCGCCTTGGCGACCTCCACTTTCAACGTCGGTTGAAGGCCTCCAGGGGTGGGCTAACTTACTGCGTGTCTTCCAAGCGCGAGGTGATCTCCACCAGCAAAGGATCGAAGCGATAGGGTTCGATGGCTTGGCCGCCCTGGCGCCCCGATAATGCCAGCCGCGTGCCTGTGGGGATCGTACTGGTGGACAACCGTACCTCATAGCCAGGGCGGGAGGCGTACACGGCATCGATGCGCCCCAGTTCGGCGTCGGCGAAGCGGATCACGAAGCCGCGTTCGACCAGCACCTCGAGTCCCGTGCTCAGCACGCGTTGGCTACTCGCTTGAAGCTCGATCTGACGCTCGGACAGCGTGCTCGGCGTGCTGGCGCAGGCCGTCAGCAAGACTGTCAGCAAGGTCATCAACAGGATGACCGGCAAGGCGTTGCACGACAGCATGCGGGTCATGGGTTTCATTGCTGGCTCTCCAGGGCGCGCACTCGGGATTCGATGGAGGCGCTGAGTTCGCGACAGAAATCGCTGCGGTTCTGCGGACGAGAATCGACCACGTAGCCACCTGCATCCACGATACTCGCATCCCGGGTGATACTGACTTGCTGATCTTCGATGATCACCGACAGGCGTTCGATCTCTATCGGATCGTCCGCGTAGCCGCCACCGAAGCCACCGCCGAAACCAGTTCCGAACCCCACCGAGAATCCCGACCGCCGCCCTACGCTGCCCCATACCGAGCTGCCCCCGAGCAAGGGCCTATCTACGGCCCCCAAGCCCGGCTGGCGCGCACTGCGCTCGGCGCTGACAACACCCAGTTGAGCGTCCGTATGGCGAATGACATAGCGGCGTGCCTCGAGGGACTCCACGGCAGCCCTGAGCCAAAGGTCTTGTGAGGCTTGATCGCTGCGTGACCAGGTGCAAGGCGCGGGTGTTGCCTCGACGTTGCGTGCCAAGGGATCCGGAGACGCCAGTGACTGACAGCCGGTCAGCACCAGCGCGATGAGGGGTAGCAATGAACGTGACAGCTGGCGCATGGGTATTCCTCTGGGTTCATGGTGCGTTGCCAGACAACCGTTGCTCCCTCAAGCATAGTCGCAACCCGTGGCTGACAGGCCATCCTGATATTCCACGTAATGTAGAACGAATCCGTGACGCAAGACACGATGAGTCGATGCCATCAACGATGCAACATAATGATAGCCAATTGCTATCAAACCAATGATTTAGATTAGCTTTTTATTTAATAACGGATGCCCTATCGTCTCTTCAGACTTTAATTCATCCGAGGAGAATGATCATGTCCGATACCAATGTCATTGGTTTGCACACGAGTAGCGCCACGCAGTTGGCAGAAAAGCTCAATGTCCTGCTGGCCAACTATCAGATCTTTTACATGAACGTGCGCGGTTATCACTGGAACGTGAAGGGCCAGCAATTCTTTGAGCTACATGCCAAGTTCGAAGAGCTATATACGGATTTGCTGACCAAGGTCGATGAAGTTGCAGAACGCATCCTGACCTTGGGCTACGAGCCATTGCACGCCTACAGCGACTATGCGCAGAACGCCTCGATCAAGGAAGACAAGCACGTTCATCAAGGCCAAGCCTGCGTACGCGGCATCCTATCGGGCTATCAGGTATTGATTGAATTGCAGCGTGAGATCTTGAGCCTGGCGTCCGACGCCGATGACGAAGGCACCGCCTCCTTGGCTGGTGATTACATTCGTGAGCAGGAAAAGACCGTGTGGATGCTCAACGCCTATCTGGGTTGAGTCGGTGCGGGACTAACTGGGCCGGTAGCCTACATTTTGAAACACACCCGGCCTTGTACTCGCCCATAGGTGGCCCAACTTCTATTCGAGTGACACGTGGAACATAGTGCCACATTTTCTTTTTTGTTAGGCAATGTGCCGCAAGGAGGTAGCCATGAGCCAGCAACTTTCAGGTAAACGCGTCGCCATTCTCGCCACCCACGGTTTCGAGGAATCCGAACTGTCGGTGCCGAAGTCCAAGCTGGACAACCAAGGCATCACCGTGCATGTCATCGCACCTGATGCCAAGGGCATTCGTGCCTGGGCGGAAACCGACTGGGGCGAGACCTACGACGTCGACAAGAGTCTCGATGAGGCGGATTCCACCGATTATCACGCCCTTGTACTTCCGGGCGGTTTGTTCAACCCGGACACGCTGCGCCAGAATGACAAGGCGTTGGACTTTGTGCGCCATTTCTTTGAAGCCGGCAAGCCCGTGGGCGCCATTTGTCACGCACCCTGGATTCTGATCAATGCGGGTGTCGTCGATGGTCGCAAGATGACCTCTTTCCCGTCTGTTTCTCAGGATCTGAAGAATGCGGGCGCCAACTGGGTCGATGAAGAAGTCGTCGTCGACAGTGGCCTGGTCACCAGCCGCAAGCCGAGTGATCTGGATGCGTTCTGCCACAAGCTGGTTGAAGAAATTAGCGAAGGACGCCACTCCGACCAGCACAGCTGATACGCTAACGTTCTTCCCGTTTTCGCCTGTCTCCTCAGAAGACAGGCGTTTTTGTGTATGCTTATTTAATTTCCGCCGGCCTCGGGAGACTCCATGCCGCATACCCCCCGACCTATCAGTAAAGCACTGAGAAAACTCCTGCGTGTCGTGGCACGTCCCATGAAATCGGACAAGGGTCATGGCGGTATCGTGATCAACGCCTACCGAGGTTACGGCTCGCAAAGCGAAGTGTTTGTCATGGGGCGTGTGTTCCGCCAGTTACGCATCGGCATACCGGCGCCGGAAGGAACGCTGTATCGGGATATCGTCGACGTTTTCCGTCGCATGCTGCGCTGGGGGGTCAAGCACGTCGAGGTCACTCTCGAGCTGGGAGGCAACCGCAAGCGAGTCACAACCGATCGAGACGGCTACTTCGACATCCACATGAAGATCGAAGACGCACTGTCCGTGGAACAAAGCTGGCACACCGGCACCCTCGATATCGTCATGCACGATGCCCGTACCGTGCGCGGCAACGTCGACATCTACATACCGCCGCCGAGCGTGGATCTGGTGGTGATCAGCGATATCGACGATACCGTGATGCACACCGGGGTCGCCAACAAGCTCAAGATGATGTATCGGCTTTTCTTCGAGAAAGCTCATCAACGTACCGCCTTTCCCGGTGTCGCCGACTTCTATCAAGCCCTGTTCGCGGGATCCGACGGTCAGCGTCGCCGCCCGTTACTCTACGTCTCACGAGGGCCCTGGAGCATCTACGAGGTGCTCGAGGAGTTCTTTCAGCGTAACCGCATCCCCGTTGGACCCATCCTTTTCCTGCGCGAATGGGGGCTAACGCTACAGCGCCCCTTGCCGCGCAAGGCCGAAGATCACAAGTTGAGCTTGATCACGCAGATGCTGACCCTCTACGACGACCTGCCATTCGTGCTGATCGGCGATAGCGGCCAGCACGACCCGGAAACCTACGCACGCATCGTACACAATTACCCCGGCCGTATCCGGACGATCTACATTCGCAACGTCAACCATGACGCCGAGAGAGACGAAGCGATCGCCTGCCTGGCCCGGGAAGTCGAAAAGGATGGCTGTTCACTGCTGTTGGCCGCGGACAACGCCAGCATGGCGGAACACGCCTACGAGAAAGGGCTGATCTCCGAGGCCGGACTGCGCGCAGTGCAAAAGGCATTCGATAATCCTTGAAAGACTCAGTCGTTTACCTTCGCCAGCTCCTCGATCAACTCACGCAGCAAGCCCCAGAACTCCTCCACCGAGTCGATCTCGACGCGTTCATTCGGAGAATGCGCGCCGCGGATCTGCGGCCCGAAGGAGATCATCTCGAGGCCTGGGTACTTGCCGCCGAGAATGCCGCACTCGAGCCCTGCGTGGATGACCTTGACCTCGGGTTCAACGCCCAGGCGACGCTGATGCAGTTGGCGAAAGCGCAACAAAAGACTGCTATCCGGGTTCGGGTTCCAGCCCGGGTAGGCATTCTCGACCCGCGTATCGGCGCCGATCAGGCCGAACAGCGCACGAAAACGGTCCGCCAGGTCCCGAGTGGCGCTGTCGCGTAAGGAGCGCACCAGCGCACATAGTTCAAAACGTCCTTTTTCCAGAGACACGACGCCCAGATTGTTGGAGGTTTCCACCACGCCGGGCACCTCGACGCTCATGCGCTCCACGCCATAGGGCGCAGCATGCAACGCGGCGATCAGCAGTTGACTGGCGGCGTCTGTCAAGGCCTCGGCGGCGGAGGAAGTCACCGCTTCCAGGGAAAGTCTCAGACCGTCATCGACACCGGCCAGCTCGGCGGCGAACTCCTTTTGCAATTTGCTCAGGCGCGCTTGAGCGACCTCGGCCTCGTCTGCATCCAGCGCCAACGTCGCGAAGGCTTCCCGAGGCAAGGCATTACGCAGCGTGCCGCCATGGTAGTCGATCAATCGCGCCCCAAAGGGTTCCAGGGCACGCAGGACGCGTATCAACAAGCGGTTGGCATTGCCGCGCCCCTTGTGAATGTCGATACCCGAATGGCCGCCGACCAGACCTGTCAATGTCAGGCGCCAGACACTCTCGTGCTCGTTAAGGGAGCTGGTCGGCAGATCGGCGGAGACCAGCACATCGGCGCCGCCGGCACAGCCGATATAGACCTGTCCGCGATCCTCGGAATCGAGATTCAGCAGAAAACGACCCTGCAGCCAGTCTTCGGCCAGATTGAGAGCGCCACCCATGCCGGACTCTTCCTCCAGGGTGAACAGCGCCTCGATGGGGCCGTGACGCAGCGACTCGTCTTCCAGCACCGCCAGGGCCGCCGCCACACCCAAGCCGTTGTCGGCGCCCAGGGTCGTGCCCCGGGCCTGCAACCAGCCATCCTCGATATAGGTGTCGAGCGGGTCCTGGGTGAAGTCATGCGGATGATCCGCATTGGCCTGGGCGACCATGTCCAGATGGCCCTGCAGCACGACACCCGGGACCTGCTCACAACCCGGTGTGGCGGGTTTGCGAACCAGCAGATTGCCGACCTGATCGCGCTCATGAGTAAGACCGCGCTTCTCGGCCCACTTCTCGATCAGTGCCACCAGGGCAGCTTCCTGGCCAGAAGGCCGAGGCGTGTTGCATAGGGTCTGGAAATGGCGCCAGACGATAGCGGGCGCCAGATCGCATAGATGTTCGTTCATGAAAGCTCTCTCTATCAAACGTCATTCCATATTGCTCCAGGCTACACCCGAGCAACACCGATTCTCATCTAATGTTCGGAACTAAAAACGTCATGAAGCCGCCTAGCCAACGCTCGCCAGCGCGCCAGGCGCGCCTTTTTCCCAACGCCTTGCTTATCTGATCGATCGCCTAGAAACAGCGGTTCCACCAATGCCTGCAATTCTATATCCCGATCGATCGAAGAAGCGCTTCGCCTCCAGGCCAGCCAAGCGTTAGCCAGCCAGGGGCGCGCCAAGGCCAGATCACCGCCTCCCGCAGCGAACCACGCCACCCGATCCAGGGTCTCGGCATCAATGATCGGCGGCGGCCCTTCCCGCAGCAGTACTGCCGCCAGTTCGGGCTCAACCCGCGCGAGGTCAAAAGCCAGCAGACTGGGCAGCAGCAACTGAAAATCTCGACTCAACCGCTCGATCAGGGCGCTGGCCTGTTCATTCAGCGTTCGCCCCATCATCAGCGCATGTTCGCCGCTGGAGGCCTCCCGGGAAAGCCCCAGACGCAGCGAGACGAATCCTTGGGCGCGCCAGAAGGCGATCAGGCTCTCTTCGGCGCTAAAGCTGACTCCCAACCGCTCAACGCCTTCACTTTTCATCCGTGCGCCCAGCTGCTCGATCAGCCCGCGCCCTACCCCTTGTCGCCGCGCCACCGGATGCACGGCGATACGCAGGATTCGGCACCAGCGCACGCGGGCAGCTTCACGCTGACCAGCGTGGGTAGCCAGGGACTGAGCCAATAGATGCCCACGTGGGCGACGCTCACCGTGGTAAATCTTTGTTGCCAACTCTGCCGGGAAGCCGCCTTCGATTTGACCCAGGCAGACACCGATACAGGTATCGCCGGCATAGGCCGCAGTCAATCGCACATCCGGGGCGTCGAGCAACTGACGCAGATCCGCCGGGGTGGTGCGATAATGGGCCTGGACCAACAGCCCGAACAATTCGCTCAGGGCGGCTTCGTTCCCGGCCAGTGCAGTTCGGTCAAGATCAACCAAGCGCAATTCGTGGTCTGTGAGTACCTGAACGGCGCGTTCGTCCTCGGCGGGTTCGGCATTCAACAAGAGCAGTTCGCGGGTCAGGGTTTCCAGGGGATCATCCTCGGCCCAACGAATCGGCTGACTTAGATGGAGCTCGCGCCAGTCCGGCGTGTCGCGATCGAGCCGGGCGCGAAAGCGCAGCTGAAAGCCGCGACCGGTTCCTTCGTAGCCGTGTACGGTGGTGGCGTAGGCGAGTCGCGGAAAGGCCGTTAGCCAACACCCCAGCAGTGAGGCGGGAATCGCCGCGGCTTCGTCGACGAACAGCGTCGGTGGCGCACAGGTGTCTATCGCGTTGGATTGTAGAGCGTCGAGCAGCCCATCCGGCGCGATAAAACGCACTTCGGCATACTCGCCGTCAATGTCCATCTGGAAGCTGTTGTGCTCACGCCGCCCTCGGGGCAGCAGCGCCGCAAGCCGTTCGAACAGGGGGTCGACCGCCGTCGGTCGCGGGGCAGTGACCCATAAACGACGTTCACCAGCCAGCAGCCGCCGCGCCGCTGCGATGCCCAGCGCCGCACTCTTGCCCCGACCGCGATCGGCGCTGAGCACCAAGGGCCGTCGGCGACGCAAGCGCATCAGGCGCTCCACCGCCTCGGCCTGATCGGCACTCAGGCAGTCGGGATCGCCGGACTTGGTGGAAAGCTCGCAGGTGACGGCCGACAATGCCGGTGGCGCAAACGCAGGTCCGGTCGGCCAGTGCACCACCTGGGACGAGACAAGCAATCGCTGCGCCAGACGGGCGAGATAGCGGGCGTTCAATTCCTGCGCCTCATGAGGCCAGGCCGCGAGCCGCACATAATCCGCATCCGGACAGGGCGTGCCTTCTCGCCAGGCGACGGGCGTCAACAGCACCAGCAGACCACCGGCACGCAGCGTGCCCGCCACCGCACCGAAGGCGTCCGGATCGAAACCGGCGTCCTTTGAGACGGCATCGAACACCACCATGTCGTGTTCGCCGCCCAGGCGAGTGCGCGCCTTGGCCGCCGGCAGCGCCTCGATGCCGGACGCAGCATTGGATGGCCCAAGCCACAGCGGAGCCTGCCAGGATCGGGCACGCCAAAGACACAGAGCCCGGGACACCGCTTCATCGTCTGCTGCGCTGATCCACAGCAGCGCACGATGCCGGCGGGCTGCAAGCGCGCCGATCAGAGGGGCCAGCCCTTCGAATTCATCGTTCATGGCGCACAGGATGCGTCATGCGCGGTGTCGCCGCCAGCCCGATCAAGCATCGATGCGCTTGAGCAGTAACACCAACGGCACGCACAGCAGATAGATGAGTCCCAGCCATAGGAAGATATCGTTGAAGGCCAGCACCTCGGCCTGCAGGGAAACACGCTGGCCCAGCATGGCCACGGCGCTGCGATAAGGATCGGCGACATGGCCTTCGAACAGCGTCTGATAGCGCGTAAGTTCCTCGATCACCGCAGCGCGCCCGGCATCCAGCGCAGGAATCAGCTGGTTCCAGTGGTAGTCGAAGCGCATGTCACGCACCGTGTCGAGCAGCGCCAGTCCCACGGCGCCGCCGAGGTTGCGCATCACGTTGAACAAGCCGCTGGCATTGCCCACCTCGTGCAGCGGCAGCGTGCCCAGGGCGATGCGCGAGGCGGGGATCAGGCACATGATCAAGCCGATTCCACGCACCACCTGGGGCCAGAAGAACTGCCAGAAGCCCGACTCCACGGTCAAGTTGGCGTTCATCACCGTGCCGATGCCGACCAGGGCCAGGCCCAGGAACAGCAGCGCGCGCAGATCGAGATGGTTGGTCAGCTTGCCGACCAACGGTGCGGAAAAGAACATCGCTACCCCGGTGACGAACATCACCTCGCCGATCTGCAGGCTCGAGTAGCCGCGCACATAGCCGAAGAACAGCGGCATGATGTAGACCAGCCCATAGAGCGCGATACCGATGACGAACCCCAGTCCCGCACCGAGGGCGAAGTTGCGATTGGCGAAGGCACGCAGGTCGACGATGGGATAGTCGGTGGTCAGAGTACGATGGAAGAAACCAATGCAGGCCGCGGCACAGATCAGCGTCATGGCCAAGATCAGGTCGCTGGCGAACCAATCATCGCCAGGCCCCTCCTCGAGCACGAACTCCAGGCTGCCCAGGAAGATCGCCAGCAGTGTCAGACCGAATATATCCAGTCGCCGCGCTGCTTCTCGATCCCCCTTGTCGATATCGAGACACTTCCAGGCCGCCCAGGTGACGATGATGCCGGGCACCAGATTGGCCAGGAACAGCCAGTGCCAGCTGGCGAACTCGGTGATGTAACCACCCACGGTAGGGCCGATCGAGGGTGCCATGGTCACCACCATGCCGATTACCGCCTGCACGCTACCCATCACCCGGCGCGGAAAGATCGAGAAGCTCACTGCGTGAGTGATGGGGATCATCGCCCCTCCCATGAAGCCCTGGATGGCACGCAGCACGATCAGCTGCTCGATGCTGCCGGCCAGGGCGCAGCCCAGACTCGCCAGGGTGAAACCGGCACTGGAGATCACGAAGGCGATGCGCGTCGAGAGGATGCGGCTGAGCATGCCCGATAGCGGGATCATGACGATCTCGGCGATCAGATAGGAGGTCTGGACCCAGGAGATTTCATCATCGCTGGCGGACACCCCGGCCTGAATCTCATTGAGGGAGCTGGCCACGATCTGGATATCCAGAATCGCCATGAACATGCCGAACACCGCGGCGATGAACCCCCAGCGCTGGGTCCAGGACGGCATGTCGCTGGCGCTGTGCGCCGCGGCGGGTGCTGCGGCATTGCTCACGAGGCGGGCGCCGCCTCATGGTTTCCGGCAGTAGCGGGCGCCTGGGGTTGGCTGGGAATAGAGTCGGAATCAGGGTCGAGATCGCGGGTATCGACTTCCGGCACCACGGATAGTCCCGCCCGCAGGCGATCGAGCGCACCCTCTGGCCCGATGACGCGAATCTTCACCGGCACCCGCTGCACGATCTTGTTGAAATTGCCGGTGGCATTGTCCTGCGGCAGCAGACTGAATTCACTGCCGGTGGCCGGCGCCAGGCTATCGATAACGCCCTGGAAAGTAATATCCGGGTAAGCATCGACCTGCAGATCCACCGGCTGGCCGGCGCGCATGCGAGTGGTCTGGGTTTCCTTGTAGTTGGCAATGACGTAGGCGGAGTCGATCGGCACCAGTTGCATCATGATCTGCGAGGGCTGCGCCAGATCGCCGACCTCTACTCTGGCATTGGCAATCACACCGCTGCGCGGCGCGTTGATGCGAGTCTTGGCAAGCTGGTTGCGCGCATAGGCAAGATCCGCGGTGGCGGCATCGCGGTTGGCTTCGGCGCTTTCGACACTGGCTTCGGCGACGGCGAGTTGGCGTTTAGCCGATACCACTGCGGCACGCCGCATGGCCAGTGTCGACTCGGCGATGGTGAGGTCGGCCTGATCGTCCTCACGCTGCTGGCGTGAGGCATACTGACGCGATTCCAGAGAAGCGGAGCGTTCCAGATGCTGGCGCGCCTGTTGCACATCCGCCTGGGCGGCGCTCACTTGGGTCTGGGCTTCGTCGATAGCCGCTTGTTGCAGCGCTACCTGGCGACGAGCCTCGACGATATTGGCCGCCGCCACCGCCTGTTGTGCCTCGGCTTGAGCGACTCGATCCTGGGTGTCGCTGGCGTCGAGACGTACCAGTAGATCCCCCTTCTTCACCAGCTGATTGTCATCCACCGCCATTTCGACCACCCGTGCCGAAAGCTCGGGACGTAACGCAATGCTGTCACTATGTACGTAAGCGTTGTCGGTCTCTTCCATAAAGCGCCCGACTGTCCACCAATGAATGCCCCACCAGACCAGGCCGGCAACCGCCACCACGGCGATGACGATCATCGCCATCTTTCCTCCCTGCTTCATGCCCGCTCTTACTCCTTTAAGCCACAGCGATTGACGCTGCCGGGAGTATCTACAGTATCGATCCGCTTCAAGCAAGTCATCCAGATGGCGCGCTGAAGCGTTACACCCAAAGTCTATATTGCTGTCAGCGCCGGTGAAGTCTAGGGTGAGGAGTACTTAAACGATTAAGTTTCGACCCAGTATTCCATTCTGTTCACAGCTCAAAAATAACAAACCCGCGAGGTAGATTGCCCATGTTTCGCAAACTGATTCCCGCCATCGCCATGGCCGGTGCCGCCGGCGTCATTACGCAAGCTCAGGCCGCCGAACTGACGATTTCCTGCGGCGCCGTGGGTGCCGAGCTCGCACTCTGTGAAGAAGGCGTGCGTCGTTGGGAGGAAAAGACCGGTCATGAGGTGAAAATCGTCTCGACGCCCAACTCCTCTACCGAGCGTCTGTCCCTGTATCAGCAGATATTGTCCGCGCAATCCAGCGACATCGATGTGATGCAGATCGACGTGGTGTGGCCGGGCCTATTGGCCAATCACCTGCTCGACCTGAACGAGACGCTGGGCAAGGATGCCGCCGAAGGTTTCTTCGAGACCATCGTGACCAATAACACCGTCGACGATCGCCTGGTGGCCATGCCCTGGTTCACGGATGCCGGTGTTCTTTACTACCGCAAGGATCTGCTCGAGCAATACGGTCACGAGCCCCCCGAGACCTGGCAGGAACTGACCGAGATCGCCAAGAAGATCCAGGCCGAGGAGCGCGAGGCCGGCAACGACAAGATGTGGGGCTATGTGTTCCAGGGGCGTGCTTACGAGGGGTTGACCTGCAACGCCCTGGAGTGGATAGCGAGCTACGGCGGCGGCACCATCGTCGACAGCGACGGCGAGATCACCATCGACAACCCCCAGGCCCGGGCCGCTCTCGAACTGGCGGCCACCTGGATCGGCGACATCTCGCCCAACGGGGTGCTCAACTACACCGAGGAGGAGGCGCGGGGCATCTTTCAGTCCGGCAACGCCGTGTTCATGCGCAACTGGCCCTATGCCTGGTCCCTGGCCCAGAGCGAGGACAGCAACGTGCGCGACAAGGTCGGCGTGGTCACGCTGCCTCACGGCCCCGGTAGCGAAAGCGAAAGCGCCGCCACCCTGGGCGGCTGGAACCTGGCGGTCTCCAAATACACGGAAAACCCCGACGTCGCTGCGGATCTAGTAGCCTTCCTGACCTCCAAGGAGGAGCAGAAGCGCCGGGCAATCGAAGGCTCCTACAATCCGACCATCGCCGCGCTTTACGAAGACGAGGAAGTGCTCGAGGCGGTGCCCTTCTTCGGCACGCTTTACGATACCTTCACCAATGCGGTGGCACGCCCCTCGGCGCCGACCGGGGATAACTACGGCCGGGTCAGCAACGCCTTCTTCAATGCCACGCACAATGTACTGTCCGGCAACCAGAGCAGTGCAGAGGCGCTTTCCCAACTCGATAGCGAACTGTCACGCATCAAGCGTCGCCGCTGGTGACCCGGGAGCGACCCATGACCAAGTCCGCCATGACCGGGCCCGCCAACCAGAGCGCGTCAGCCGCGACGCGCTCGCCGGACAAGGGCTATCGCGGCACCAAAGTGCGGCGCCAGCGCGTACGCGCCGCCTGGCTATTCCTGATTCCCATGCTGGTGACCCTGGTCCTGGTCGCCGGCTGGCCACTGGTGCGCACCTTCTATTTCAGCTTCACCGATGCCTCGCTATCCGACACCGCCGGTGCCATGTTCATCGGCATCGAAAACTATCTGGTCTATGACGACGGTAACTGGTACGGCATCCTCACCGATCCGACCTGGTGGACCGCGGTGTGGAACACGCTGTTTTTCAGCGTCGTCTCGGTGTCCCTGGAGGTGGTCTTCGGCATCATCGTCGCCCTGCTGCTCAACGCTGAGTTCAAGGGGCGCATCCTGGTGCGTGCGGCGGTGCTGATCCCCTGGGCCATCCCGACCATCGTCTCGGCCAAGATGTGGGCCTGGATGCTCAACGACCAGTTCGGCATCATCAATCATCTGCTGCTGGCCTTGGGCGTGATCGACAGCCCCCTGGCCTGGACCGCCGACGCGGATCTCTCGATGTGGGCGGTGATCATGGTCGATGTGTGGAAAACCATTCCCTTCGTTGCCCTGCTGGTGCTGGCGGCGCTGCAGATGCTGCCCAAGGACTGCTATGAGGCCGCCGAGGTCGATGGCATCCATCCAGTGAAGGTGTTCTTCCGTGTCACCCTGCCGCTGATCACCCCGGCGCTGCTGGTGGCGGTGATCTTCCGACTGCTCGATGCGCTGCGGGTGTTCGATGTCATCTACGTGCTGACCTCCAACTCCACCGACACCATGACCATGTCGATCTATGCCCGCCAGCAGCTGGTCGAGTTCCAGGATGTAGGATACGGCAGCGCCGCCTCGACCTTGCTGTTCCTGATCATCGCCTTCGTGACGGTCATCTATCTGTATCTGGGCCGTCGCCAACTGGGGGTCGATCAATGAACCAGTATCAACTCCTCAAGCTACTCAAGCGGGTCGGCCTGTGGGCCTTGATCGCGGTGGTCATGGTCTATGCCATCTTTCCCTTCTACTACGCGGTCATCACCTCGCTGAAACCCTCCAGCGAACTTTTCCGCGTCGACTTCTGGCTCTCCTCGCTGGATTTCAGCAACTATGTGCGAATCCTGTCCCAGAAGAGCTTCATACAAGCCATCGGCAATTCCATCCTGGTGGCTGTCAGCGTGGTGTTCATCGCCCTGCTGCTGGGCATCACCGCCTCCTACTCCCTGGGCCGGGTACGTTTTCGCGGACGCACCACGGTGCTGCTGATCATACTCGGCGTCTCGATGTTCCCCCAGGTGGCGGTGCTCTCGGGCCTGTTCGAGGTGATTCGCGCCTTGAATCTCTACAACAACCCAGGCGGCTTGATTCTGAGCTATACCATCTTCACCCTGCCCTTCACAGTCTGGGTGCTGACCACCTTCATGCGTCAGCTACCCATGGAACTGGAAGAGGCGGCGATCATGGATGGTGCCACCCCCTGGGTGACCATCACCCGGGTGTTCCTGCCACTGATGTGGCCGGCCATGGCGACCACCGGCCTGCTGGCCTTCATCGCCGCCTGGAACGAATTCCTGTTCGCCCTGACCTTCACTCTCACGGACAGCCAGCGCACGGTGCCTGTCGCCATCGCCCTGATCTCGGGGGGCAGCCAGCACGAACTGCCCTGGGGGCCTATCATGGCCGCCTCGGTGACCGTCACGGTACCCTTGGTCATCCTGGTGATGATCTTCCAGCGGCGCATCGTCTCGGGGCTGACCGCCGGTGCCGTCAAGGGTTAACTTTCAATGACTTCAATGGATTCTTCGATGCAAGACAACCTGACCTGGTGGCGCGGCGGCGTCATCTACCAGATCTATCCACGCAGCTTCATGGATGCCAACGATGACGGGATCGGCGATCTGCGCGGCATCATCGACCGGCTCGATTACGTGGCCAGCCTGGGGGTCGATGGCATCTGGCTGTCGCCCTTCTTCACCTCGCCGATGCTGGACTTCGGCTACGACGTCAGCGACTACCGCAATGTCGACCCGATGTTCGGCACCCTCGAGGACTTCACGACACTACTGGAGCGAGCCCATCAGCTGGGGCTCAAGATCATCATCGACCAGGTCATCAGCCACAGCTCGGACCAGCACCCCTGGTTTCAACAGAGTCGCCAGGATCGTGGCAATGACAAGGCGGACTGGTACGTCTGGGCCGATCCCAAGCCTGACGGCACGCCGCCCAACAACTGGCTATCGATCTTCGGTGGGCCGGCCTGGACCTTCGATTCACGCCGCCGCCAGTACTATCTGCACAATTTCCTGACCAGCCAGCCAGATCTCAATTTTCACAATCCGGAAGTCCGTGCCGCGCAGCTGTACAACATGCGCTTCTGGCTGGAGCTCGGTGTCGACGGCTTCCGTCTCGACACCGTGAACTTCTATTACCACGATGCCGAGTTGCGCGATAACCCAGCGGTAGCGCCCCACGAGAGCAAGACCATGGGTGCGCCGGACACCAATCCCTACACCTGGCAGCGTCACCAATACGACATCAGCCGCCCGGAGAACCTTGTTTTCCTCAGGGAGCTGCGTGAGCTGATGGACGAGTTTCCGGGTACCACCACGGTGGGCGAGATCGGCGATGACAATCCGCTCGAGCGAATGGCCGAGTACACGGCGAATGGCGACAAGCTGCACATGGCCTACACCTTCGACCTGCTCAACGCGCCGAACTCCGCCTCTTATATTCACGAGGTGATAGAGCGTTTCCAGCGTCTGGCCGGCGATGCCTGGCCCTGCTGGGCACTCTCCAATCACGATGTCATGCGCAGCGCCTCGCGCTGGGGCACCGACCAGGATCCCTTGGCCTATCCCAAAGTAGCCTTGGCCATGCTGTTTTCCCTGCGCGGCAGTGTTTGCCTCTATCAAGGAGAGGAGCTGGGCCTGCCCGAAGCCGAGGTGCCCTTCGGGAGCATTCAGGACCCCTACGGCAAGGTGCTGTGGCCGGAGTTCAAGGGACGGGACGGCGCTCGAACGCCAATGCCCTGGGACGACATAGAGCATGGCGGCTTTTCCCAGGTAGGTCCTTGGCTACCGATCGATCCTCGCCATCTAGCGTTGGCGATAAGCCGACAGCAAAACGATAAAGATTCCGTACTCAATACAGTGCGCCGGATGCTGGCCTTCCGCGCCGAGCACTCGGCCCTGATCGATGGCGCTCTGGAACTGGTCGATGTCGGCGAGCACCTGCTCGGCTTTGTGCGCCAAGCTGACGAAAAGAACGGGGGAGAGCGGTTGCTGTGCGTGTTCAATCTGACCGATGAGGCCCAGTCGACGCCTATGCCGGTAAGCAACGCCGAACCACTCGACACCCACGACTTTGGGATCGAACTACGCGGCGACGAGCTTCGCCTGCCGCCCTACCAGGCCGGTTTCTTCAAACTCGGATAACGATTGCAACGATAAGCCGGCCCCATGAGGTCGGCGGGAGTCGTCAGATGGCAAGTGTCACCCTCGACAAGATCAACAAGGTCTTTGGCAGCACGCACATCATCAAGGATGTCGATTTGACCATCGGTGATGGTGAGTTCGTCGTTTTCGTCGGTCCCTCGGGCTGTGGCAAGTCGACACTGCTGCGGTTGATTGCGGGGTTGGAGTCGATTTCCGGCGGTCAGCTCAGCATGGGCAACGACGTCGTCAATGACCTGCCGCCCCGGGAACGGGGGGTAGGCATGGTGTTCCAGTCCTACGCGCTCTACCCGCACATGTCGGTCTACGAGAACATGGCCTTCGGCCTGAAGCTGGCCAAGACCGACAAGCAGACCGTGGACGAGCGGGTCATGGAAACCGCGCGTATTCTGCAGCTCGAGGAACTCTTGCAACGCAAGCCCAAGGAACTCTCCGGTGGTCAACGCCAACGCGTGGCCATGGGACGAGCCATGGCCCGGGAGCCGCGCATCCTGTTGTTCGACGAGCCGCTATCCAACCTGGATGCGTCACTGCGGGTGCAGATGCGCAACGAGATCGCCCGGCTGCACCATCGCCTGGGCTCGACAATGATCTACGTCACCCACGATCAGGTCGAGGCCATGACCCTGGCCGACAAGATCGTGGTGCTGCGCGATGGCCGTGTCGAACAGGTCGGCAGCCCCCAGACCCTCTACCAGCAGCCGGCAACCAAGTTCGTCGCCGGCTTCATCGGATCGCCGACCATGAATTTCATGCCGGCGGAGCTGGTGCAGAGCGCTGGCAAGGGATGCCGGGTTCGCGCTCCCGGCCTCGGCGAACTTGATCTGCCCCAGGATGCCAGCCACCAACAGAGCGGTGCCAGGCTGACCCTGGGGATACGCCCCGAACATCTGCGCCTGACCGAGGCGCAGGGCGACAACCGCTTCGAGATCGTCAATGTCGAATACCTGGGCAATGAGGTCTACGTCTACCTGGAGCCCAGGGCCGGCGAGACCCTGTTGATCCATCGCAGCGAGGCACCCAGTCATTGGGAGGTCGGACAGCGGGTGGCGCTGGATCCGGAGATCGAGCATGTGCACCTGTTCGATGTCGAGGATCACGCTCTGATGATCGACGAGCGCCGCGACGTGGCCTGAGCCTCTGCTTAGCAGCTAGTCCGGTTATCACTCTTGCGAATGGGCCTATCCCTGTCCCGATGGCAACGCCCCAATAACTGGGTGGCGGCCTTCATCCTCTTGAACTGGTCGACGGCAGCCGGAACTGGTACGAGACGCCCCTGCCGGGGATGCCCAGCAGACATCGCGGCGACGAGACGTTACTTCTCGAGCCAGGGGCCGCAGCCTGGCTAATGCTTAGCTGATAGGATGCATGATCGAAGTCGGTTACGATTCCGATCATCTGTGCATCTCAGTAACGCATCGCTTCAAATGGAAACGCCTGTGCCGCCATCGTCACGACGTATCACCCTCAAGGATCTGGCCGCACGGCTGGGTATTTCCACCGCCACGGTATCAAACGCCTTTAATCGCCCGGATCAACTCTCGCCGGCGCTGCGCGAGCGTATCCTGCGGGAAGCCAAGGCCATGGGGTACAGCGGCCCGGATGCCAAGGCACGCAGTCTACGTACTGGACGCTCGCGCATAATCGCTGTAGTTCTCGCCGAGAGTCTGACCTACAGCTTGAACGATGCCGTGGCCAGTGAGCTGCTGTCGGGTATCGCCGAAGTGCTCGACGCGCACAGCCACACGCTGTTACTGGTATCGGGGCGCCATCACGCCAATCGAATTCCCGACTCCGCGAGTATCGCCGATGGTTTCATCGTCTACGGCTTGATGCCCAACCTGAAGATGCTTGCCGATCTTCCTCCCCAGCGGCCTCTGGTGGCCGTGGATTTCGATATCGAGAGCTGTCCAACGGTGCATGTGGATAACGAACCGGCGAGTTACGCGATTGCCTGCCACGCTCTCTCCAGCCTCCCGCAGCGACCCGCGGTGATCAATCTGCGACTCACGGAGCAGCCCTGCAATGGACGCATTACCGCCGAACACCGCCTATTGTCGGCGGAATATACGATCACCCGTCACCGCCTCATTGGCTTTCAACGCGCCTTCAAGGAACAGGGCATCGACCCGGCTCAGGTGCCGATGTGGAACGTCGAGGAGAACACCTTCGAGGTCTGCGTACCGGTCATCGAAGAGATCCTCGACCTGCCGAAAGATCAGCGTCCGGATCTGCTGATGTGCATGTCGGATCGTATTGCCCTAACGGCCTTGACCCTGGCGGAACAGCGAGGCCTGCGCATCCCCGAGGATTTGAGTATCACCGGATTCGATGGCATCGCCGAAGGCCAGTATCGCGCCCCGCGTCTAACCACCGTACGTCAGGATAACGTCGCCAAGGGACGTCTCGCGGCATCGATGATTCTAGGCAAGGAGCCCATGGCACCGCACCGGCTGGAGACAGAACTAATCATGGGCCAGACCTGCCCAAGACCCGCCTAAGCTCGACATGAACCGAGAGTCTGTCCGAACGGGCCAGATTTTGGGCATGATCAAGCGGCGGTATTTCAAGCACTAGACATTAGTTGAAAATCCCCCAAAAACTCTTTGTACCTGTCGAACTTAATCGATTAACTTCAATATATCGGTAGCGGTTCGGGCACCATTGTCGAAAACTTAGGTGATAGGTGTTTTTTTTGAATCTGACCTTAAACGATTAAGATCCACTGGAACGCTCACCGACCGGCAAACGCAACCTGACAACAAGAAAGGACAAAGGCATGAAGATAGTGACACCCAAGGCCCCCTTAGCGGCTGCCATCGCATTGGTGGCCTTCGGTGCCGCCGCTCCGGCTCTGGCGCAGGATGCGAGTCTAGAGGAGCGCCTGGCAGCCCTCGAAGCACGAGTGGCCGCGGCCGAAAGGCGCGCCGAACAGGCCGAACAGCGCGCCAGACGCGCCGAGAGTCAAATGGCCCAGCGTCAGGCGCCGGCCAGCCAGGGAGCGCAGGAACAGGTCTCCGAGCCGGAAAACGCCCCCGAAGAGCAGGTCGGCGAGCGTCTCGCCAAGGCCAAGCGGCACGCCGAAGGAGAAGAGGGTTTTTCCTACGAGGCCTACGCCCGCTCGGGGCTATTGATCGGCGAAGATGGCAAGAGCATTCCCGGCGGCCCCTATGTGACCCCGGCAGGCCCCTTGGGTGGAGCCGTTGGTCGCCTAGGCAACGAACCGGATACCTACGTCGAGGCCATCTTCAATTACAAGCAGCGCTTCGACAATGGCACAAAGTCCCTTTACCGCGTGATGCTTGCCGACTCTGTCACTACCAGCAACGACTGGACCGCCGATGAGTCGAACCTCAATCTGCGTCAGGCCTTCGTGGAATTCAGCGAGCTGCCCAGTTTCACCGGCGCCTTCGAGAACGCCTCGATATGGGCGGGCAAGCGCTTTGATCGCGACAACTTCGATATCCACTGGCTCGACAGCGACTTCATCTTCCTGGCCGGTACCGGTGGGGGGGTCTACGACGTCCAATTCGCCGATAATTGGAAAAGCAACTTCTCCTTATATGGCCGCAGTTACAGTGACTTCGATGTCGTCACCGACGAGACGGCACTCGAGGACGACACGGACAACCTGATCTTGACCGCTAACAACTACGTCGGCAATTGGCAGTGGATGGTCAGCGGCCTGTCCGCCGCGGACAACGACGACCGGTTCAACGACCTCCAGACGGAAAGTCGGCAAGTCGTGGTGGACGGGGTCGTGGAAGAGCAGGTGACCATCACCAATCGTGGCGAGCGAGGCGCCGAGGATGGCTTCCATACCATGCTGGCCTACCACGGTGACAGCTTCTTCGGCATCAGCGAAGGTGGCTTCAAGGCCGCACTACTGCATGGCCAGGGGCTTGGGGCCGAAGTCAAGAACATCGGTGCCGATGGCAACCTGACCGATGAGGCCAAGGCGACACGCATCGGCCTGTATGGCACTACCTACATTGCCCCCAAGTGGCGTATCGCTCCGGCGATTCTGGCCGAAATCAGCGACGACCGCTATGTAGAGGGTGATGATTACAAATGGGCCACCGCCAATCTACGCTTGGCCAACGAGCTAACCCAGAACTTCGAGATGCAATACGAAGCGAGCTATCAATACATGGACCTCGACCCTCAAGGCTACAAGGATCGCAGTGCCGTGGATGGCGGTTTCACCAAGTTCACCATCGCACCTACCTTCAAGCCTGAGGTGGGCGGCTTCTGGGAGCGCCCGGAAATCCGTGTCTTTGCGTCCTATACCGATTGGGATGAGGCACTCAACGACTATACCGAGGAGGACTCCTTCGGTACCGAAGGCTTTACCGGCGGTCAGTGGAGCTTCGGGACCCAGATGGAACTCTGGTTCTGAACCAAGGTCCCTGACATATCGATTCGATCGCTTTACCCGTGGGCATGGGCTCACGGGTTTTTGCGTTTTCTAGCATCGGTCAAACCTCGCCGATGAAACGAGAAGACCTCAAGTATCGTTGAGCTTTAGAACCTGGCCATTCAGCGCCCGCCCACCGCCGCCGGCGAGGAATCGCGCGCAGTCGGCCACCGCAGCACTCGATGCCCCCTGGGGGCAGAGCAGGTTGACGCGGATTCCCGGACCACCGCTATCCGCCAGTCGACGTACCAACGCCGCCAGGGCCTCGCGCACCATGCTCGCCGCCTGGCTTTCGCCGTCAGGAGCGACCGCGATCAGGCGACCGCCACCTCGACTGTGCATCCAGGCCTGGGCCACTTGCAGAAGCGAGGTGGGATCGACCACCTGTTCACTCAGGCGTCGCTCCAGCGAGACTGATCGAGACAGCCGCTGCGGAGCACAGACCAGTACGTCCAATCGCCCCAACCGCGCCAGCAAGGACTCCAGAGCCCCTTCGCCGGCGACCACCCCGAAACGATCGACATGCTCTCCTCCCAAGCCATCGAGTATGCTCTCCAGGCATGCGCTGTCCGGCGTGAGCAATCCGACTGTGGCACCCTCTTCCAGGAAGGCGCGGGACAACGCTTCGAGCAGTTCACCGCCCCCGGCGATCAGTACACGTTTGCGCATCAGTGCGTACCCCGCCTCGTCTTAAGGCATCAGCCCGGGCAGCCATAGCACCAGCGTCGGGAAAACGATGCACAGCGTCAGGCCGATGAGCTGTAGCAGCACGAAGGGAATGATCGAGCGGTAGATGGTGCCGATACCAATCTGTCCTTCGGTGATTCCCTTGAGATAGAACAGCGCATAGCCGAAGGGAGGCGTCAGGAAGCTGGTCTGCAGGTTGATCGCCACCAGAACGGCGAACCACACCAGGAGCCCCTGCCCGGATAGGCCAAGGCCGAAGTCGAGCAGCTCCACCACCGGCGCTACAAGCGGCAACACGACAAAGCTGATCTCGATCCATTCGAGGAAGAACCCCAACACGAAGATCAGCCCCATGATCAATAGCAAGAGGCCGTAGGGTCCCAGGCCAGTGCCGGTGATCATTTCTTCGATCATGTAGTCGCCGCCCAGGCGTTTGAATACCACCGAGAAGCAGGTCGCGCCGATCACGACGAACAGAATCATCGCGGAAGTGCGTGAGGTTTCCCGTACCGCGTCACGCAGCGTCGCGTAATCCAGACTGCGCATGATCAGCGCCAGCAGCAGACTTCCCAGGGCGCCTATAGCGGCTGCTTCGGTCGGCGTGGCGATGCCCGCCATGATCGACCCGAGTACCGCCGTGATCAGCAACACCGGGCCGAGCAGATCACGCAGTAGCGCCAACGGCAAGGGTGTATCGTCCGCATCGTGAGCATCCGGGTCGGCCAGCGGTGCCCACTCGGGCTTGATCCAGGCGGTGATCAGCAGGTAGGCAACGTAGAGCACGCCCAACAAGAGCCCCGGCAGCAGCGCTGCCTTGAACAGGGCACCGACCGAGACCTGCAGGATCGAGCCCATCAATACCAGCATGATCGAGGGCGGGATCAGAATGCCCAGAGTGCCCGAGGCAGCGATGACACCACAGGCCATCTCCGCGCGGTAGCCCTGCTTCATCATCACCGGCAGTGCCAGCAGACCCAGCATGACCACCGACGCGCCGATGATGCCGGTACTGGCGGCCATGACCACGCCAAGGATCGCCACGGAGATAGCGAGCCCCCCCGGAGTGCGACCAAATAATCGCTGCAGGGTCAACAGCAGACGTCGGGCGACGCCGGAGCGCTCCAACATCAGCCCCATGAATACGAACAGAGGAATGGCGATCATCAGCCAGTTTTCGATGACACCACCGAAGATGCGAGACCCCACGGTGCCCAGGAAAGGAATGGGAATATCACCGATAAAAGCGAAGGCGATTCCCAGGCCGCCAAGCAGAAACGCCACGGGATAACCGGAGAAGATACCGATCAGTAGCGCAACGACCATGGCAATGGCCAGGGCATACTCGGCCATGAATTCAGCCATGAATCGGCTCCTCCTTGGTAGACGACGCTTCTAGACGAGCGGGATCGAACAGACCGGCCAGGTTGTGCAGTATCTGGCCCAGGGCGCCGATAGCTAGAAACACCAGACCGAAAGGCAACATCGCCTTGATCAGGTAGCGATCCGTCAGACCGCCATAATTGGATTGTTCGTTGGAGAGATAGGACATGGTCACGAAATGCTTGGACAGCCAGGCGATCAACAGACAGAACGGTATCAGCATCAATAGATGACCGAGGATGTCGATGACTGCGCGCCCTTGGGGCGACAGTTTCTGGTAGATCAGATCGACCCGCACATGGGTATCGCGATGCAGTGCGTAGGTGCCGCCGAGCAGTGTGAGAATGCCGAACAGGTGCCACTGCAGTTCAGTCACACTATTGATGGTCAGCGCCTTACCGAACAGCACAACACTATCGTCCCAACGTGCGATCTCGTTGATGCCCAGGGCATTGAGCGTCACGGTAGTGAGCACGGCCAGCATCACCAGCAGCACCAGCCAGCTGCTGATGCGCCCAACGACGACCCCCAGCCCGATCAACGGTCGGGCCAGGGCGTCACATAGCCGCGCACCACGCTCACGCCAGGGAGCAAGGTGGGGTTGCGGCATCAGCTTTCTCCTTCATCCTGCAGCGGCTTGGGTGCGGGCAGCGCCTGCAACTCGTACCACTCATCAATGAGCTTTACATGCTTCATCAATGACTTATAGGCCTCGGCAAAGTCGGGATTATTCTGCATTTCCTCCTGGCGCACCTCGACCCAGGCATCCTGCAGGGCGCTGACGACCTCATCTGGGAAGCGCTTGACCTTCACGCCCTTCTCTTCGAGCTTACGAATGGTGCGCATCTGCTCTGGAGGCGCCTCGGCCATGGCCCACTGCAGGGTGGCACGACAGGCGGTCTCGAACTGCGCCTTACGCTCGTCACTGTATTCATCCCACACCTGCTGGTTGACCAGCAACGAGAACCAGCTAGCGCTCTGATGCCATCCGGGGAAGTAGTAGTATTCGGCCACTTCATCGAAGCCCATGGCGGCATCGACCTGGGGCACCGAGAATTCGGTGGCATCCACCCGGCCTCTTTCCAGGGCCAGATAGATCTCGCTACCCGGTACCAGCTGAGTAGAAGCCCCTAGCTTATTGAGCACCTTGGCCCCCAGTCCGGAAATCCGTACGGACAGGCCGTCGAAGTCCTCGGGCTTATTGATTTCCTTGTTGTACCAGCCACCGGTTTCTTGAGGGGAGATAAAACACGGCAACACTTTTACGCCATAGGGATCGTAGGCTTTCTGGATCAGATTGTTGCCATCCCCGGACCACATCCAGGACATGAAGGCTTCCGGGCTTGGGCCAAAGGGCAGCGCGCCGTAGAGGTTGGTGATCGGCACCGTACCGGCCCAATACCCCATCCAGTCCCAGCCGGCTTGGACGGCGCCGGAAGAAACTGAATTGAAGACCTCAAAGGCCGGTACCAGATCACCGGGCTCATGAACGCGTAGTTTGACGGCGCCGCCGGTCGCTGTTTCAAGCTCCTTGGACAGGTGAACTGCTCCTTCACCCAGGAAGTTCTGAGTAGAGAAAGTGCTTGCCACATCGAGTTGCTTGGGCCCTTCGGCCAAGACGGGTGCACTCAGCAGTGCCGTGGATGCCATACCGATGGCGCTTGCTATCAATGAACGGGAGAATACGTTATTTGGCATTTGTGACTCCTTAGTCGTTGTTTTTGTCGCCCTTTATTGCATTTGGGCTACCGGGTTATCGAGCAAAGCTATCGCCACTTCTTAAACAACACAATAAAAACAGGCACTTAAAGTCCAGCACGGTAAATTATTAACCCAATTGAATGAATAATGCAAAAAACCATGCGCAAAACCATCCGAAGTAACGGACAGTTTTATGCCGCGCGGGCGAAATAGACGCTCTGGATGGTCCGAAAATACGGATACCGTCCATAATTTCGGACGTTCAAACATCCTGCATATCGAGAGAATGGCGGGTCAGCTTCTCGTAAAAGGACGATTTCGCGATACCCAAGCGTTTTGCGGCACGAGTGCGATTACCACCGCACTCCACTAACGCCTTCTGGATGGCTTCCCTTTCGGCACGCGCCAAGGTTTGCTTGAGAGATTCACCCGGCACCGGTGTTGCGGGCGACTCACGGCGCAGCGCCTCGGGCAGGTCGTCCACATCGAGCCGTGGCCCGCCTAGATAGAAAGCCGCCTCAAGCACGTTTTCCAACTCACGCACGTTACCTGGCCAATCGTGGCATCTAAGACAATCCAACGCCGCCTGGCTGAGCACAGGACAGCGCCTACCACGCCGCTCGGCAAAGCGCTTGAGCAAGTGACGAGCAAGCACCGGAATGTCGTCACGGCGCTCGCGCAGTGGAGGGATCGTCAAGGGCACCACATTGATGCGATAGAACAGATCTTCACGGAACTCGCCACTCTCCACCAACCTCTCCAAGGGTCGGTGAGTGGCTGCGATCACTCGTACGTCTATTGGCATCAGACGCGTTGCGCCTACCGCCTCGATCTCGCGATCCTGGAGCACCCGCAACAGTTTGACCTGCATTGCCAGCGGCATGTCGCCTATCTCATCGAGAAACAGCGTGCCGCCGTGGGCCAGCTGAAATTTACCGGGTTTACCCCCCTTCTTGGCGCCGGTGAAGGCGCCTTCCTCATAACCGAACAATTCCGCCTCGAGCAACTGCTCCGGGATCGCGGCACAGTTTAGCTTGATGAAAGGTCCTTTGGCGCGCTCCGACAAACGATGCAGCGCATGGGCATAAAGCTCCTTGCCGGTACCCGACTCACCGCGAATCAGTACGGAGGCGTCGCCGGGGGCGATCTTGCGCACTTTTCCATTGAGCGTGGCAATCGCCTCGCTCTCACCGATCACGTCGGCCAGCTGCCAGCGGGTTCCGGCGCGCGCATCGAGGGCCTGGCGATAGTAGTCGACCTCCGCTTCCAGCGCCTTCACCTGGGCGTCCATCTGTCGCCACTCCCAGGTGTCGTGATAGATCACCGTGCCGAGGGCGCCGACCACCTTGCCATCGACATGTATAGGATAACGATGCGCGATCATGTGATGTCCGCGAAGCATCTGCAATTGAGCCAGCTCGGCCTTGCCAGACGCCAGCACTGCAGGCATCCGGGTATTCTCTATGACCTCGACCACCGGACGCCCGATCGCCGCCACCGCATCGACTTCTAGAAAGGCGGCATAGGGCGTATTGAGATAGACGATGCGGGCTTCGCTATCGACCACCACCAACCACTCGCTCATGGCGTCGAGCCCCTGCAGAAGCAACGGCGATGTAAGCTGGCCGGCCAGGATACGAGGAAGGTAGTCGTTACCCATGCGTGAAAATCTCTATGCTTGCCATGATCCCTCAGCATCGACATAGAGACGGTTCACGGCAAGACGACCTTGGGCGTAGCGACGTTATTCTTTATTCATGCCAATGACCCATTCCCAATGATCTATTCATGACAACGGTAGAGAACATTTAACCTATCGGGCACATAGGGCATGCTGATCCACGGCGAAACGCCGCCAGCATCATACCTACAGAACGCCGAGCCAGACCGTATGTAAAGGCATACGGCAAAGACAACTGCATTCATTGCGAAGGGACTCTGCATGACCGGCATACTGATATGGACGCTTGTCGCCATCGTCTCCACCGCCATCATCTGGAAAGGTAGCGGACTACTCGAACGCGCCAGCGAACGCCTCTCCCTCTATTACGAACTGCCGGAGATCGTACAGGGGGCGATAGTCGTTGCCGTGGGCTCGAGCTTCCCGGAGCTCTCGACAACGGTAATCTCCACCCTTGTGCATGGCGAGTTCGAACTCGGCGTGGCCGCCATCGTCGGCTCGGCGCTGTTCAACATCATGGTGATTCCCGCCCTGTGCGGCCTCAGTTCTCACGAGCAACTGCGTTCGAATCGTGACCTGGTCTACAAGGAGGCCCAGTTCTATATGATCGCCGTGGCGGTGCTCACCCTCACCTTTTCGTTTGCAGCCATCTATCACCCTGTTGCGGATGATAGCGGTGCCATCAAGGGCGAAATGACCCGCTGGCTGGCCCTCATGCCCATCGCCCTCTACGCACTCTATATCTTCGTGCAATATCAAGACACGCTGGATCATGAAGCGGACACGGATGCCAGCGACATCCGCCCGGGACGGGAGTGGGGCATGCTTGCCCTGTCGCTGGTGGTGATCGTGGTCGGTGTCGAGGGACTGGTGCGTGCCGCCATCAATTTCGGTGATATCTTCGGCACGCCGAGCTTTCTGTGGGGCATCACCGTGGTCGCCGCGGGCACCTCTATTCCCGACGCCTTCGTCTCGGTGCGTGCAGCCCGGGATGGGCGTGGCGTGACCAGTATCGCCAATGTACTTGGCAGCAACACCTTCGACCTGCTGGTGTGTATCCCCGTCGGTGTGCTCATCGCCGGTACCGCCGTTATCAGCTTCTCCGTCGCTGCCCCCATGATGGCCATCCTGACTCTCGCCACCATCATCTTATTCCTGATGATGCGCACCCAGATGATCCTTTCACGGGTCGAATCCGTCGCTTTACTCGTGCTTTATGCGGCGTTCATCATTTGGATCAGCGTGGAAACCTTTGGTGTCGTCGATTGGGTGCCGAGCCTGCCACCGGCGTAAGAATCGATCAGCAGCCCAGTTGATCGGCCAGGTCCGCGAGTGATCGGGCATGCAGATCGTTGGTCGGCGATGGCGAGACGTCCTTGGGATTGGCCGCGCCGAATTCCTGGGGGCGCTCGATATAAGCGGTCTTCAGATCAAAAGAGCCAGCGCTATCGAGATCGTTTTGGTGCGCCGCCACCATCATCACCGTCGATGGATCGACATCGAACACCTTTGCCACGCCCAGATAGGTATCCGGGTGCGGCTTGTATTGGCGAAACACCTCCGCCGAGAGAATGCAGTCCCAGGGCAGTCCGGCTCGCTTGGCCATGTTGGCGAGTAGCCCCAGATTGCCGTTGGAAAGCGTACAGAGGATGAAGCGCTGCTTGAGCCGTGTCAGCCCTTCCACTGCATCGGGCCAAGGATCCAGACGATGCCAGGCCTTGTTGAGGTGGCGCTTCTGCTCTTCTGACAGTGACGTCACACCGAATTGCACCAGCACGTCGTCCAGGATGCCACGATGCAAGTCGTCTAGCAGCGTCCAGCCCTGCTCACCGGACATCACCCGCTGCATCGCCGGCTTGTAACCTGCGCGCCAAGCCAGCGCGAACTCACCGTCATCGACGCCCAGATTCAGCGCCTCAACCTCTCGGGCGATCGAGCCATGCCAGTCCACGACGGTGCCAAAGACATCAAAGGCAAGAATCTCAACTGAATTTTGAATGTTCATATCACGCAATTACTCAATGTGATGAATTAAATACCACCGACTGCAACGAGAATCCCAATGATTTGGTCGCGAAGACGACCAGGTGGATTTCCCTCACTCTATACCTGAATCCGTGAGACCGGCCCCCAGGAATGCTTCTAACCTACTGAACTGCATGGCAATATAGCGAATATCGCCATTCACCCAGACAGTGCCATGCCCAACGTCAAGTTCCGCGCCAG